>JBJEYY010000235.1:0-6214 GCA_051887095.1 Faecousia sp.
GATTTAGGGCCGTTTTCGTTCCGTTTCCCCATTCAACCGGGGGATTGCCACACCAAGCTGCGGCCTTGTTCGCAATGACAGAAAACTTGTGGCGCACACCTACAAACACCAATTTCTTACTTCGCTTCATAATGCCGATATTCTAACCTGTTTTCGAATTTTTGAGAGGTACCCATCTGTTTTTCCTGCCGTTGCATCTTCGCTGCTTCTATGCTATAGTATCCTCAGATCCCGCACCGGGAAGCAAGCAAAAGGAGGCAGACCCATGCTGAAAATCACTTTTTTAGGTGCCGGAAGCACCGTTTTTGCCCGCAATGTTCTGGGAGATGTCATGTGTACTCCCGCGCTTCGTGAATGCGAAATTGCCCTGTACGATATTGACGCCGTCCGCCTGGACGAGAGCTATCGGATCCTCAGCGCCATGAATTCCACCGTTAACCAGGGAAAAGCCGTCATCCGAACCTATCTGAGCCCGGAGAACCGGAAAGAAGCCCTTCGGGGTGCCCGGTTCGTGGTAAACGCCATCCAGGTGGGAGGGTATGAACCCTGTACCGTCCTGGACTTTGAGATCCCCAAGAAATACGGCCTGCGGCAGACCATTGCAGACACCCTGGGCATCGGAGGCATTATGCGGGCTCTGCGCACCATCCCGGTGATGGAGGACTTCGCCCGGGATATGGAGGAGGTCTGCCCCGACGCGCTGCTTCTGAACTACACCAACCCCATGGCCATGCTGACGGGCTACATGCTTCGCTATACGGGCGTCAAAACCGTGGGCCTGTGCCACAGCGTTCAGGTCTGTACATCTACTCTGTTGACGGAGCTGGGCATGGAGGACCGGCTCCCGGGAGCCAGGGATTTCATCGCGGGCATCAACCACATGGCCTGGCTTCTCCGGGTCACCGACCGGGAGGGCAACGATCTCTACCCCGAGATCCGCCGCCGGGCGAAGGAGAAGAACGCCCGGGGAGGCCACCCGGATATGGTGCGCTTTGACTATATCGACAAGCTGGGCTACTACTGCACGGAGTCCAGCGAGCACAACGCGGAATACAACTGCTTCTACATCAAATCCAAGTACCCCGAACTGATCGACCGTTTTCAGATTCCCCTGGACGAGTACCCCAGAAGGTGCGTCAATCAAATCGCCGGCTGGAAGGAAATGAGCGGGCAGCTCCTGTCCCAGTCGGAGCTGAGCCACACCCGGAGCCGGGAGTACGCCTCCCACATCATGGAGGCCATTGTCACGGACACCCCCTACCGAATCGGCGGCAATGTGCTGAACACCGGCCACATCATCGAGGACTTCCCCCAGCACGCCTGTGTGGAGGTGCCCTGCCTGGTGGACGGAGCCGGAATCCACCCTACCTATGTCGGTTCCCTGCCCCCGGTGCTGGCCGCCATGAACATGACCAACATCAACTGTCAGCTTCTCACCATCGAAGCAGCCCGGACCAGGAAGCGGGAGGACATCCTCCGGGCCGTGATGCTGGAGCCCCATACCGCCGCAGAGCTGTCCATCGATGATATGGCAAAGCTGGTGGAGGAGCTTGTGGAGGCCCATGGGGACTACATGAAAATGTACCGGTGAGGAAAAAGCTGTGAAAATTGTGACCTTCAACATCCGCCTGGACTGCGGGATGGACGGTGATAACAACTTTTCACTGCGCAGGGATTTCATCCTCCGAAAGCTGCGCCGAGAGGATCCGGACATTGTCTGTTTTCAGGAAGTGCTTCCCCATGTGGCCGCTTGGCTGAAAAAGTCGCTGCCGGAATACGATATCGTTGGCTGTCCCAGAGGCGCCCTGCTGGATGATGAACAGGCCTGTGTGGCCTACCGCAGGAACCGGTTCAATTTGCTGCGGATGGAAGCCTTCTGGCTCTCCCCCACCTCCGATGTGCCCGGCTCCCGCTATGAGGTCCAAAGCCCCTGCCCCCGGATCTGCACAGAAATCATCCTCCAGGATCTTTCCCAAGGTACCGCCTTTCGGCTGCTGAATACCCACCTGGATCACGAGGGGCAGCCCGCCAGGATTCTGGCAGTGGAGCAGATTCTGGAGAAACTCCGCACCGAAATCTTCTTCCCCGGCATCCCCGTCCTCCTGACCGGGGACATGAACGCGGAACCGGACAGCGAGGAAATGAATCTGGTGACCCGCTCCTCCGGCCTTCAGAACCTGACGGAGGGAGTTGGTGCTACCTTCCACGGCTTCGGAAAAGCGGAACCGGCCGCCATAGACTATATCTTTGCCACCCGGGAATTCACCTGCACCCGACTGGAAAAATGGACGGACCGGGAGGGCCCCCTCTACCTCTCCGACCACTACCCCGTCTGCGCCCAACTGTCCCTCCAACAGGAAACCCCGCCGCTCCCCTGCGGAAACACGTAAATATCCTGCTGCGACCCGGCGAAAAGACGCTTTCTCATTGGTGGCCCGTAAACTACCCCAAGAGGCGGTTTACATGCCGCCAATCGCTGTCAGAAATGCTTTCGCCGTTTACCCCGACATCACGGCAAATTGTTGTTTACAACACACGTTTCAAATCTCCTGTCATTCCGAGCCAGTGCGCACACTGGCGTGGGAATCCCCCGGTAAAATGGGGAAACGGAGCGAAAACGGCCCTAAATCCTTGGGGGATTGCCACACCACTTAAGCGCACTGGTTCGCAATGACAGATTATTTGGAACGTGTAGTGTAAACAACAATTTGTCGGGCAGTTGAGAATAACCGATAGGCTCATTCTTGAAAATACCCTGAAAAAAGCACCGGGATCAACCATCCCGGTGCTTTGCATTTCCTGTATTCCCTCTTTACAGAACGTGAACGCTTTCCTTGTCAAAGGCGATATAGGCATGTTCTCCAACGGCGTAAATACGTTTATTTTTGGGATTGAAGTCCGTAATCTTCACCAGAGTATCCCCCACTATCACATGGTAGTTCTGGTAGGAGCCCATGAAGCAGGACACGATCACGGTGCAGGGCAGCTGGCCCTGCTCCGCGAGAACCGCGGACTCCGGCCGGAGCACCAGGGTGCAGCCAGCGCCCGGGGCAATGTCCCGCACGCCTGTAACCTCCACCGGGATGTCATTGACCAGGACCGTTCCCTCGTTTCCATCCTTCCGTGTCAGCGGCCCCCGGAGGAAGTTGGCCTCCCCGATGAAGTCCGCCACAAATTCGTTGGCCGGGTGGTAGTAGATCTCCTGTGGGGTGCCGATCTGGGCCACCACGCCCTTGTTCATAATGATGATCTGATCGGACAGGGCCATGGCCTCGGACTGGTCGTGGGTCACGTAAATCGCGGTGATGCCTGCTTCCTGCTGAATCCGGCGAATTTCCGTGCGCATGGTCACCCGAAGCTTGGCGTCCAGGTTGCTCAGCGGCTCGTCGAACAGCAGCACGCCGGGCTCCAGCACCAGGGCCCGGGCCAGAGCCACCCGCTGCTGCTGGCCGCCGGAGAGCTGGTTGGTCATCCGCTCCTCCATTCCCTCCAGGCCCACCAGCTTGAGAATCTTGGTGACCTTCTCCCGGATGGTGGCCTTATCCAGCTTCCGCAGCTTCAGACCATAGGCCACATTGTCGTAGATATTGTAATGGGGCAGCAGGGCATAGCTCTGGAACACCATGGCGGTGTCCCGCTTGTTGGGGGTCAGTGCGTTGATGGGCTCGCCCCCCAGGTAGATTTCTCCCTCGTCCGGGCTTTCAAAGCCCGCGATCATCCGCAAGGTTGTGGTTTTGCCGCAGCCGGAGGGGCCCAGCAATGTCACGAAGGAGCCCGGAGTGATCTCCAGGGAGGTGTCCTTCACCGCGTAGAAATTCTTTCCGGTTTTGGGGTCCTTATAGATTTTGGAAATATGCTCCAGGCGCACACCTTTTTTCTCTTTTGCCATATTATTGAGCCTCCTTGAGTTTCCGGCTGGTTCCGAAATATTTGATAACCAGATTCATCAGCAGCACCGAGCCATAGGTAATGACAATCAGGATGGTGGCAAAGGCACAGGCAATGCCATAGGAGCCCTTCTCCGCGAACTCGTTGATCTGCACAGTAATGAGCAAAAACTGGGGTGTTACCAGCAGGATGATGGCGGAGATGGCGGTAATGCTGCGGACAAAGGCGGTCACCAGGCCGCTGAGGAAGGAATCCTTGATCAGCGGCAGCGTCACCGTCATAAAGACCTTGAAGCTGTCCGCGCCCATGTCGTAGGCCGATTCCTCAATGCTCTTGTCAATCTGGCGAAGGGCGGAAATGCCGCTGCGGGTGCCGGTGGGCAGGGAGCGCACCACAAACACGATGATGAGAATCGCCGCGCTGCCGTAGATGCCCTGCAAAAAGCCCGTGCCGAACACACCATTGACAAAGCCCCGGATATATCCGATGCCCAGCACCGTGCCGGGAACCGCCATGGCCAGCATGGATACAAACTCAATAAAGCCCTTTGCCTTGAATTTCCGTTTTACCACCAGATATGAGATAATCATGCTCAGCAGCGCCGTAATCGGCGCGGAGGCCATCGACAGCAGGAAGGAGTCCCGGAAGGCCTTCAGCCCCTTATACTTCGTAAACACCAGCTTGAACCACTTGGTGGTCAGGGTGAAATCGTAGCCCCAGGTTTTGAACAAGGCGCCAAAGGGTACGCAGATGTACATCATGATCACGAACAGCGCGATTCCGGAGCAGAGAATGGACAGCGGAACCGTCACGGACCGGTCCTCGATGGGCATTCTGGCCCGGGAGGCCTTGCCCGTGAGGGTGGCGGCGGTTTTCTTCTCCAGGACATACTTCTGCACCAGATACATAGCCAACGTGATGGTCAGAAGTACCACAGCCATGGCCGCCGCGCCCTGCTTGTCGTAGGCGCCGGTGATCTGCAGATAGATGGTGGTGGCCAGGGTATCATAGGAGCCGCCGATGATCATGGGGTTGGCAAAATCCGCGATGGACTCGATGAAGGTCACTAAGAAGGCGTTGCCGAGGCCCGGGAGAATCAGGGGCAATGTCACGCTGGTGAACACCTTGAACCGGGAAGCGCCCATATCCCGGGCCGCCTCCTCCAGACTGGGATCGATGTTCTTCAGCAAGCCCTTGAGCATCATGTAGCACACCGGGAAGAAGGTCAGCGACTGGACGATGACAATGCCCCAGTAGCCGTAGACGCTGTTGTCATAGATATGCAGCAGATACCGGGTGATGATCCCCGCCTTGCCGAAGAGCATAATCATGGACAGCGACAGCACAAAAGGAGGCGAAACCACCGGCAGCATGGAAACCACCTGGAAAAGCCCGCCCATAAACCGGGTGCGGACCTTCACATACACCTCCACATAGGCAAACAGCAGACCAACCAACGTGGAGAGAATGCCCACGGTCAGGCCCACTTTCAGTGTGTTGGTAATGGCGGTACGGAAGGATTTCATCTGGAAAATGCGTTTGAAAATAGAGCCTGTCAGCCCGGTGTCCGGGCCGTAGACGCTGTCCACCAGCAAGATTGACAGAGGATACAGGATGAACAGGGTCAAAAATGTGATCAGCACCACAATAGTGGTGACCATAATGGGATCGGCAAGCAGCTTCTTCCGGTCCAAAGCCGCGCTCTGGCGGGTAGCCATCCGGAGATTCCTCCTTTCTGTGGAAACGGGAAAAAGGAAAGGGGGATGGAGGTGTGCCTCCATCCCCCAAAAATATGCGAACAGGAATCCTTACTCGGTCTTGAAGCGGTCGTCTCCGCCGCCCAGGGCGTTCATAACTTCCTCAACATAGGTCTTGATGTTCTGCTTGGCATCCTCGAAGTCGTAATCCATCACGTTCTCGGGGTCCAGACCGAACTCGGCCGCCACAGCAGGCTGCTCCGCGTTGTCCAGCACCAGGAACTGATAGGAGCCGTTGTCCTTGGCCAGGTTGACGCAGTCAGGGCTCAGAGCGAACTCGATCCACAGCTTGGCAGCGTTGGGATGCTGGCAGCCCTTGAAGATGGCGGTGGCACCGATCTCGAAGGAGGTGCCGCTGGAGGGGATGATCAGCTCAATGTTGCCGTAGCCGTTGTCCACGATCTGGGTAATGCCGTCATGCAGGAAGCCGATGCCGATGACGCACTCGCCGGTGCCCACGTTCTTGGAGGGTCCGGAGCCGGACTTGGTGTAAACCTGCACGTTCTTGTCCAGGTCCACCAGGTACTGGATGCCCTCGTCATGGCCGTACTTCTGAATCATGGTGTTGA
>JBJEYY010000236.1:0-6177 GCA_051887095.1 Faecousia sp.
GGGCGAGTATTTAGCTATGGGGTTGCTGCTTTAGAACATTGTGATTTGGAGGTAACTGGATGGCGAATGATAAGCAGCTGATTGATGCAAACGAAATTATAATTGTTCTGACAACATAAGGGGAGGCTTCGGCCTCCTCTTTTTTATTGCGGCGGTGGGATAGGAAGCGTGATCGGAAATTTGTTATGATTGTGGAAAAGAGTTAGGGGGGCGGCTGGTTTGGTGGATTGGCTGGCGGTAAAAACCGAATATGTGACCACGGCGGCCAGCTACCGGGAGCTGTCGAAAAAGCATGGTGTGCGGTATAAGACCCTGGCGGACCGGGCAAAGGCGGAGGGCTGGGTGGATGCGCGTCATCAATACCGGGAAAAAGCGATATCTGCGGCGGAGGATGCCATGGCTGCGAAGCACGCGGTCAGGGTTGTGAAATTTCAGAGTGTGGCGGACAGACTTCTGGCGAAAATCGAGGCAATGGTGGACGCGGAGGACGCGGTGGACATGACGCCGAAGGACATCCGGGCGCTGACGGCGGCTATTGGGGACCTGAAGGACATCATGGATATACGGTCTAAGCTGGATTCCCGGGAGCAGGAGGCCAGGATTGCAAATCTGGAGCGGCAGGCCAGGGCGGACGTAGAGAAGGATCAGGAGGTCACGGTCCGGCTGACAGGAGGCCTTGAAGACTATGCCCAATAACATTGTGCTGGATATGCCAGCTCCAAATGAAAAACAGGATGTTGCCCTTCGGGATACGCACCGGTACGTTGCATACGGAGGGGCCAGAGGCGGCGGAAAAAGCTGGTTTGTCCGGTGGAAAGCTATATTGCTTGCCCTTCACTATGCCGGGATCAAAATTCTGATTACCAGAAAGACATTCCGGGAGCTGCTGAACAACCATATTACGCCGCTGCTTGTCACACTGAATGGGGTTGCAAAGTACAACAAATCGGACAAATGTTTCACGTTTCCAAACGGCTCTACGATCTGGTTTGGCTACTGTGCCTGTGATGGGGATTTGGGACAGTACCAGGGCGCTGAGTATGATGTGTGGTTTGCGGATGAGGCGGGGCAGTTCCTGGAAAACTGGTTGACTACCATTGATGCCTGTGTCCGTGGTGTCAACGACTTCCCGAAGCGTACCTACTACACCCTGAACCCGGGAGGCCCCAGTCACGGATATTTCAAGCGGCTGTTCATCGATGGAAGGTTCAATAAGGACGAGCACCCGGAGGATTATTCCTTCATTCAGGCGCTGTGCACGGACAATTTGGCGCTGATGGCCAGCCAGCCGGAGTATATGCGGTCCCTTGAAAAGCTGCCGCCAAAGATCAGGGAGGCGTGGCTGTATGGGCGGTGGGACATCTATGAGGGGCAGTTCTTCGAGGATTTCCGGGCGGAGCCGGACGTGGCGCTGTGCGAAAAGGCCGGAATCACGGTGGAGGAGGCAAAAGATCAGGGGAGGTTCACCCATGTAATCGCGCCGCTGGATATGAATGCCGGGAGCAGGCGTGGGTGGCAGATTTATAGATCCTATGACTTTGGCTATGCCAAGCCCTTCTCCTGCGCCTGGTGGGCCATTGACTATGACGGGGTGATGTACCGGATTCTGGAGCTGTACGGCTGCACGGGAGTTCCTAACGAGGGCATGAAATGGACACCGGATCAGCAGTTTGCTGAGATTGCAAGGGTGGAGCGGGAACACCCGTGGCTTAAGGGGAAAAACATCCTTGGCGTGGCGGACCCGGCTATCTTGGATGCCAGCCGGGGGGAAAGCGTGGCGGACACGGCTTCCAGGTATGGGATTTACTTCACTCCGGGTGACCATGAGCGGATTGCCGGATGGATGCAGTGCCACTACAGGCTCCAATTTGACGAGCATGGGTACCCCAGGATGTATGTGTTCGAGGGGTGCAAGGGGTTCCTGCGCACCATTCCGCTGATGATGTACGACGCACACAAGGTGGAGGATCTGGACACAAGCCTGGAGGACCATATCGCCGACGAGTGGCGGTATATGTGCATGGCGCGGCCTGTGAAGCCTATGAAGCCGGTGGAGCAGAAGGTGATTCTCAATGACCCGCTGAACCAATTCGAAAGGAAGTGAATGATATGGCTACTGGATCCTATCTGCAAGTGTTTGTGCAGTGCCCGTTTTACAAAAAGGACAACGGAAAAAATACAATCTCCTGCGAGGGGATTGTGGATTATTCTACATGTACGCTGACATTCCAGAACAGGAATGATTTCAAAATCCAGATGGAAACATTCTGCTTCGAGCACTATAAAAAGTGTGAACTGTACAGGATGCTCATAGATAAGTACAAGGATGAGTTGGGCCCTGACTGGGACGACAATTTGGGAGGGGGACAATAATATGGAAATTAAAGAACAGGAAATTGGTGCCGAATCCGAGATTACTTCAGCCATTGGATACGAGCAGTTGATGGATTTTACAAGGATCCTGAGAGAGTATTCGGGCGGAACCAGCAGGACCAGAGACCGCATCATTTCCTCCGAAAACTGGTGGAAGCTCCGTAATACAGAGGAGGCCAGTAAGGAAAGCGCCATGGCGGCGGAGAATGGCTGGCATTCCAGGAGTGCGTGGATGCACAATGTGATTACCTCCAAGCACGCCGACGCCATGGAGGCATACCCGGAGCCCAATATCCTGCCACGGGAGGAGGGGGACAAGGCAGAGGCCCAGATGCTAAGCTCCATCATTCCCTGTGTGCTGGAACAAAATGACTTCGAAACTGTCTACAACGACGCCATGTGGCAGAAGTGCAAGACGGGAACCGGATGCTACAAGATCGTTTGGGATAAGAACAAGATGGGCGGCATGGGGGACATAAGCGTATTCCGGGTGAATCTTCTGAACCTGTACTGGGAGCCAGGTGTGGAGGACATTCAGAAGAGCCGGTATTTCTTCCAGACGGAGCTTGTGGATAAGGATGTGCTGGAGGAGCGATACCCACAGCTTTCCGGGAAGATAAAGGGGCAGGATATTGTAGGTTCCAAATTCCTGTATGATGATACCGTCAGCACCGAAAACAAGGCAACCGTCATTGAGGTGTACTACCACAAGGTAAATTCCAGCGGCAAGCGTGTGCTCCACTACTGTAAGTATGTGGGGGATCAGGTGATTTACGCCACGGAGAACCAGGGAATCGGAGAGTACGACGAATACGGCCAGCAGGTCAAGGCTCCTATGGCGGAGACGGGACTATATGACCACGGGCTTTACCCGTATGTATTCGATCCACTGTATCCTATCGAGGGAAGTCCCTGCGGGTATGGGTATGTGGATATCTGCCGGAACCCGCAGACGGAAATTGACCTGATGAAAACAAGCTTCGTCAAGAATGCCATGGTTGGATCGATACCCAGGTACTTCTCCCGGATGGACGGGAATGTGAATGAGAAGGAGTTTCTGGACCTGAGAAAGCCGATTGTCCATGTGAATGGAAACTTGGACGAGGCCACCCTGCGGCAGATCGATTTCAATCAGCTGCCGGGTGTGTATGTAAATATGCTGGACAGAACAATCCAGGAGCTGCGGGAGACAACCGGAAATACGGAAACCTCCACGGGCACGGCATCCGGTGTTACAGCTGCTTCCGCAATTGCGGCGCTGCAGGAGGCAAGCGGAAAGGGAAGCCGGGACGCTACACTGAGCAGCTACCGGGCGTATACCAAGATTGTACGGTTCTGCATTGAGCTGATTCGGCAGTTCTATGACCTTCCACGAACCTTCCGGATCCTGGGTGATATGGGTTCTGAGCAGTACATCACCTACACCAACCAGGGTATCCGGCCCCAGAATCAGGGAATGGCATTCGGCGCGGACATGGGCGTCCGGGTTCCGGAGTTTGACATTAAGGTGTCAGCCCAGAAGAAAAACGTGTACACCAAGGTCAGCCAGAATGAGCTGGCATTGCAGTTCTTCAAGATAGGATTCTTCAACCCACAGCTGACGGATCAGGCCCTGATGTGCATGGAAATGATGGATTTTGACGGAAAGGACGAAATTATCCGGCGGGTCAGCCAGATGGGAACCATGTTCCAGAAGCTACAGCAGTATATGCAGATGGCGCTGATGTACGCCAGCCAGGTTGACCCGGTGATGGCCCAGCAGATTGCCATGGATATGCAGGCCACCGGAGCTGGGGCACCCGTTGCGGCCTCCGGGAGCGTCAGTCTGCCGGAGAGTGACAACGTTGCCGGAATTAAGCAGAAGGAGCACGGTATTGTTACAAACGCCAGGCAAAAGGCGGCCGGCGCCAGCCAGCCGGATGGCGGGAAGATCGTGCGCAGTGAGGAGGAGCGGAAATGATTGAGATCATGTACCACAGGGGATATCACAGAATCACGGTGAAAGGCCACGCCGGGAGCGCGGAGGAAGGAAAGGACCTGGTGTGCGCGGCTGTGTCCGCCCTGGTTTTGACGGCGGTTGCCAATGTGCAGCGAATCGAAGCGAATGGGTGCTCATACTCCACTGCGATTACGGCGGACAAGGGGTACGCGGAGATTCAGGTGAACCCGAAATCCTATTTCAGGCTCAGCGTGATGCAGATCCTGGACGCAATCTGCGCAGGGTTTGAGGTGCTGTCCCAGAAATATCCTGAGTATGTCCGGTATGAGGTTCACCAGTCTTCCGAATAAAAATTACATCGGCGGTGGGATAGGATAGGTGAGAAATTATTTGCTATGATTACCTAAGATCATGGGGAGTCGTGGCCCGTATAACTACCACAGATATATGATCGGAGGAAAATACAATGGCAAAGTTCAAATGGTTTCTTCTGCAGCTGTTCGCTGACGGCGGTACCGGGGGCGAAGGAGGCGGAGAGGGAACCGCATCGGGCGAAACGGCTGCCGACGCCGGGCAGCAGAGATTGAGAGAGCTGGGTGTGCCGGAAGGGAAAATCCGCAAAAACCGGGCGTATAAGTTTGGGAATCCTCAAGCTGCTGCCGTGCGCAAGGCAGAGCCGCAGGAGCAGAGCCAACAGGAGGTCGCCGCTCCGGCGGAGCAGAAGGACAGCCAGCAGGAGGCGCAGCAGAGTAACCCCCGCATGAGCTGGGATGAGATTGTGAAGGATCCTGAGTACAACCAGGAGCTTCAGAAGCTCATCAAGGCGAGACTGCGTGAGAGCGGCGCTTCCATGGATGCCATGGAGGCTCTCGGACCTGCGCTGGATCTGCTGTCCAGGGAATACGGTCTTGATCCCAAGAAGCCGGATTACAAGGCCCTGGCTAAGAAAATCTCGGATGACAACCGGTTTTACGAGAACAAGGCATTGGAAACCGGGGACAGTGTGGAGACCGTGAAGAAGATGGCACAGCAGGAGGCGGAGCTGAACCGCTACAGGCAGCAGGAGGCTAATAATCTGGAGATCCAGAAGATCAATAATCATTTTGTCAGCCTGGAACAGCAGAGCGAGGCCCTGAAAGCAAAGTTCCCCGGGTTTGATCTTCGGAAGGAACTGCAGAATCCCGCCTTTGCCAGGATGACTGCCCCGGACAGCGGTCTGACGGTGGAGGACGCCTACTACGCGGTCCACCGGGCGGAGATTCAGAGCGCACAGGCCAAGGTGGTTGCGGAGCAGACGGCCAAGCAGATGGCCAATTCCATCCGCTCCAATGCCGCGAGGCCAGACGAGAGCGGAAGCCAGCAGGGCAGCTCCACGGTGTCCTTCGACTACTCCAAAGCAAGCAGAGCGCAGCGGGAAGAGCTGAAGCGGCGCATCCGTTCCGGGGAAAGGATTCTTCCCGGGCGGGAGTTCGGATAAGATTGTGATTTGTGGATTTCCACTCTAACCGGTGGATTGCGAGCCAGTGTTCGCACTGGCTCGCAATGACAGGATTACGGGGGGATTGCCACGACAGTGTGCGCACTGTCTCGCAATGACAGGATAAGAAAGACTAACTATTAAAAGTCAAGCCCCAATCTGAGGACAATGTAGAAAAAGTCACTACTGCAAAAACGGTATGACAAGTAGAGCGTCGGTAACGGCGCTCTGAGAAAAGGTTCTGGAAGCGGTTATGCTACTGGCCTGTATGGCTGTTGGGACTTCTCCATGGCGTAGATCAGCCTGACGAGCTTCTTTGCCGCATGGGATATAGCAACATTGTAATGCTTGCCCTCAGCCCGTTTCCTGGCAAGGTAGGCGGCAAAGG
>JBJEYY010000237.1:0-6169 GCA_051887095.1 Faecousia sp.
CACCTTTGAAAACCCCGAGTACCGCAAGACCTACTGGCACACCTGCTCCCACATCATGGCCCAGGCCGTGAAGCGGCTGTGGCCGGAGGTGCAGCTGGCCATCGGCCCCGCCATCGACGAGGGCTGGTACTACGACTTTGACGCCCCCTTCTCCTTCACGCCGGAGCATCTGGAGAAGATCGAGGCGGAGATGAAGAAAATCTGCAAGGAGCGTATCCGCTTAGAGCGCAGCGTGAAGCCCCGCTCCGAGGCCATCGCCTATATGGAATCCCGGAACGAGCCCTACAAGGTGGAGCTGATCCAGGATCTGCCCGAGGACGCGGAAATCTCCTTCTACACCCAGGGCGACTTCACCGACCTGTGCGCCGGCCCCCACCTGGACCACACCGGCCGGGTCAAGCACAACGGCTTCAAGCTCACCACCACCTGCGGCGCTTACTGGCGTGGGGACTCCAAGCGCAAGATGCTCCAGCGGATCTACGGCGTGGCTTTCCCCAGCAAGGACGAGCTGGATCAGTACCTGCAGCGCATCGAGGAGGCCAAGAAGCGGGACCACCGGAAGCTGGGCAAGGAGCTGGGTCTGTTCATGCTCCGGGACGAGGGCCCCGGCTTCCCCTTCTTCCTGCCTAAGGGCATGGTGCTGCGCAATACCCTGATTGACTACTGGCGTCAGGTGCACAAGCGCTACGGGTATGTGGAAATTTCCACCCCCATCATGCTTAACCGCCAGCTGTGGGAGCGCTCCGGCCACTGGGAACACTACAAGAACAATATGTACACCACGGTCATTGACGACACCGATTTCGCCATCAAGCCCATGAACTGCCCCGGCGGTATGCTGGTCTACGCCAGCGAGCCCCACTCCTACCGGGACCTGCCCCTGCGGGTGGGCGAGCTGGGTCTGGTGCACCGGCACGAGCTGTCCGGAGCGCTCCACGGCCTGTTCCGTGTTCGCTGCTTCACCCAGGACGACGCCCACATCTTCATGACCTGGGATCAGATGAAGGACGAGATCAAGAATGTGGTGAAGCTCTTTGACGAGGTCTACTCCGTATTCGGCCTGAGCTACCAGATCGAGGTCTCCACCATGCCGGAGGATCACATCGGCGAGAAGGAAACCTGGGACGCCGCCACGGAGATCCTGAAGGGCGCCGTGGAGGAGATGGGCAAGACCTATGTGATCAACGAGGGCGACGGCGCATTCTACGGGCCCAAGCTGGACTTCCATCTGGCCGATTCCCTGGGCCGTACCTGGCAGTGCGGCACCATCCAGCTGGATATGCAGCTGCCGGAGCGGTTTGAGCTGGAGTACGTGGGCGAGGACGGCCTGAAGCACCGGCCTGTGATGATCCACCGGGTGGTGCTGGGCTCCATCGAGCGGTTCATCGGCGTCATCACCGAGCATTTCGCCGGGGCCTTCCCCCTGTGGCTCTCTCCCGTCCAGGTGAAAGTGCTGCCCGTTACTGACCGGGCCCACGCGTACGCCAAGGAGCTGACTCAGAAGCTGGTGGATGCCAACATCCGGGCTGAGGGCGACTACCGCAGCGAGAAGCTGGGCTACAAGATCCGGGAGGCCCAGATGCAGAAGATCCCCTATATGCTGGTGGTGGGCGACCGGGATATGGAGAACGGCACCGTGTCCGTCCGTACCCGCAAGGGCGACGACCTGGGCGCAATGACGCCCGACGAATTCATCGCCAAGTGCCTGATGGAGATTGCCACCAAGTCCAAGGAAATCTGATTGATACGGAAAAAACCTCGCCGCAAGGCGAGGTTTTTTCATGTCATGGCTGGAACGATAAATTGGTGTCTAGCACGCCAAAATAGAACTGTCATTGCGAACCAGCGCGCACGCTGGTGTGGCAATCCCCCAAGGATTTAGATCCGTTTTCGCTCCGTTTCTTCTTCTTACCGGGGGTTGCCACACCAGTCTGCGGACTGGTTCGCAATGACAGAAAACTTGAAACGAGTATTACAAACACCAATTTGCCGTTCTGTTACTCAAACAGGGGATACAAGGTCATGGGCTCCAGGGTGGTGCCGGAGAGGGAGACATAGCCGCTCTCGTCAGGCTGGAATACCACGCGAAGCACGGTGGCGCCCTTCTCGTCCTGCTCCTCCACCATCCAGCCGGAGAAGGTCTTGCCCTCCGGGGCGGAGACCAGGGGACAGTTGATTCCGGCGGCACCGGCATCGTAGAATTCGGAGCTCAGCACCGTGTCATCCTCCCGGAAGGTCAGAAGGACTTCCTTGTCCAGCTGAGCCGCGTCCACCGCCGTCATCTCGAAGCAGCTCCACTTGCCGGAGCTTCCCTTGGAGAAGAACAGGGTCTGGGTGATGTCGGATTCCTTGGTGCTGCCGTCCTCCTTGCGGGTGATGATCAGGGTTACGGACACCCGGACGGAGAAAATATCATTGGAATAGACCTGGTAGTCCGTTACGGATTCATCGGAGAAGACGTAATTGCTGCCCATCTGAACCCATTGGCCCTCCTTGCCCATGAGATCCGTGCTGGAGGTGTAGGCATTGGAATCCTTGTCAAAATATTTGGCAAGGTCCCCGGCGGAGGCTTTCCGGTTCATGTAGTTGGCGTAGGTTTTCACCGCGTTGATGGCCAGTTCCCGCAGATCGTCAGGCAGCTCCGGCTGGGAGACCGCTTCGGAGAAGGTGCGGCTTGCCGCGTCGTAGCTGACAGGAAGCTCCAGACCGGTTTCATCCCGGATCACCACCTCCGGCTGTGCCAGCAGATCCGACACCTCCAGGGTGATGTAGGTTGGGGCGGCTACGGTAACGGGCAGATAATCCTTGGCCCGGGAGGACTCCCGGATCACGGTATGCTCCTCCCCCAGGGGCTCCCCGTTGACCAAGGCGGTGTGACCCTGGCGCAGGCGGATCCGGAAGGGAGCCTTCCGCTCCAGCTTGAACTCTACACTGTCCAGCTCCCAGTCCGGCACCTCCGTATCCCCTTGATTGGGGTTCCGGTTGGCCAGGGTAAAGGTGGCGATGGTTTCATCCCCCAGGAGCACCACGTATTTCTTCTGGTTTTTGGCAAGGCCCACGGAGGTTTCCGCATAGCTGAGGGCCTGAGAGCCCACCTTCTCCTCCATGACCTGGCGGAAGCTGTCCTTGCCGATGGTCATGCCTGCCCGGTCATACAGCGCGTCCCAGTCGGGATTCGCGAAGAGCTCCTCAAAGGCCTCCGCGCTCTTGGCGGTGGGCTGGGCGCTCTCGAACCGGACCAGCCAGGCGTTCAGGTATTTCAGCCCAAAGAAGGTGGCAAGGAAGAATACAAATACAAACCCCATGCACACGGTATAGAACACCAGGGTCCCCGTGCGCTTCCTGGGGGGCAGGGGAGCGCTCTGGGGGGCATCCAAAACGGCGGTTCTCCCGGAGGAGGGAGCCTTGGCCGGGGCGGCGGCCCTGCTGGGGGAGGGGACTTTGGCTGGGGCGGCGGCTCTGGCCGGGGCGGCTTTCCCGGGGGCAGCGGTTCTGGCCGGGATGGGGTCCATGCCCGGCATGGCCGATTCCTTTGCGGTGGGCCGCTGCCGCTGCGCCGGTTCCCCGGCGGGGGAGGAAGGCTTGGCCGGGGCTTTGGGGGCGGGCTTTGCCGCCTTCCTGGCACTGCGCTCCTCGATCAGCTCGTAGACGCTGCGCTGGGACTTCCTGTTCTGTGAATCAAATTTTCCCTGATACATGGCTTCACTCCTCCAAGGGCCGCACCAGCCAGTAGTCCGGCATTCTTCTGGGCTCCGACTGGAGCAGGGAGTAGCTGTTGACCATATAGACCTCTCCCGGCTCCCGGTAGACGCCGGACACATCCCGGTACATCATCACCGTGGAGGAGCCGCCGTCCATATTGCAGGCGTTGATGGCCCCGTACTCCAGCATGATATTGATGACATCGGCGTAGGTGCCTCCCACGGAGCCCGCCTGCCGTCCGTCAATGCACACGAAGATTACCGCGCCGTCGGCACGCTGGCCGATGGCGGTCCGGGGGTTCCAGCCGGAGACGCTGTAGGCCGCGGTGTTCACTTCCCCGTCCATAATCAGCACCGGGCCGAAGCAGCAGCCGTCCCGGATGTTCAGCTCCTCCGCCTGAGCCTGGGTGATGTTCTCCTGGTGTACCACCAGCACATTGTCGTGGGTGAAGCCGGCGAAGCCCTTGATATTATTGGGAGGTGCGCCCTGGGTCCAGACGCATTTCCCCTCGGAGAAGACCAGGCCCTCCGGCGTGGAGCCCACCGCCGCGCTGGCCTTGCCGTTGTCGTAGAAGGCACCGGCGTTGATGGCCGCGACAATATCCTCCTCCTCCATGACCTGGTTGATCCGCTTGCCGGGGACGTTTCTGGAGAAGCCCTCCTTGTTGGAAACACCCAGGTACACCCGGGAGGGGTCCCGGATAATCATCACGTGGGCGTTGAAGGTATCGCCCTCCACGAATTCAATGCGGATGCCGTCGGGGTAGGCCTCCCACTCCTTGTCGCCGGAGGCATCGGGCCGGATCACCACGGCGGAGGTGTCGGACACGGTTTCCGTCAGGGTGGCGCCGCCGCCGGTGCGGATGGCATTCAGGGTCTCGTCATCCAGGAACAGCCCGGGAATCCATTTGGTGGCGCTGGGCTCCAGCAGGGACATGGTGAGAATCTGTCGGGCGGCAGGGGAGGGGCCCTTGAAAATGGTGTTCAGCACCAGCATCAGGCCGGATATCACCAGAACCACCACCAGCAGCAGCACAAACAGAAACCGCCGCAGAACCATCAGGACCGTGGAACGGCCCCGGCGGGGCTTGAAGTCCAGGGAATCGTTGTTTCTTGCCATAGTACACCTCGAAATATCCGCCCCCAAGGGCGGAAGCTTGGATGATTACAGTTTAACTTATTAAACCTGATTTGTCAACAAGAAAGTTACAAAAACTATCATTTTAGTTACAAAATCAGGAAGGAATCCATAAAAAAAGCCCCAAAGGGCGGATACTGTTGACATAATGTAAACAAATACGGTGCGCACAGGGACAGCGCCCTCCAGGCGACGCGATTCATTTGTCGTGAACAGAGCGATAAATTGGTGTTTGTAAGCGCACACGAAAAAATATGCTGTCATTGCGAGCCAGTTCGCAAACTGGCGTGGCAATCCCCCGGTTAGAGGGGAAACGTATCGTAAAGAACCAAGAAAAACGGGGATCGTTATGGTTTTGGGTGGTAATCGTTACCTGGTTCCATTCAACCGGGGATTGCCACACCAGTGTGCGCACTGGTTCGCAATGACAGGAGATCTGAAACGCACACTTACAAACACCAATTTATCGATGTGTTCGGAGACATTGGGAACGGGCGCTGTCTGCTGCGGGGGTTCAGTGCTCCCCAATGGTTTCCAGCAAGCTTTCCAGCTGGGCCAGGGATTCAATTTCGTAATCCGGGATGATATCCGTGAAGGGTTTATGCCCGGGGTTGACCCAGACTGTGGGGAGCCCAGCGTTTTTTCCGCCCAGGATGTCGGAGGTCAGGCTGTCGCCCACCATCAGGGCCCTGGCGGGATCAAAGTCCGGAATTGCCGCGAAGCAGGCGTCAAAATAGGCCCTGGAGGGTTTGTTGGCCCCCAGCTCCTCGGAAATGAAAATCCCTTCAAAATACCGGTACAAATCCGCGCTTTGCAGCCTGCCGTGCTGTACCGAGGCGTTGCCGTTGCTGGCAAGGTACAGCCGGTATTTCTTGCTCAGGCGCTGCACCGCCTCCTCCGCTCCGGGGAGAAAGAAGTGCCCCTTGGACAGATTTTCCTGATACCGGGTGGTGCATTCCTTTGGGTCCACCGGCTTACCCAGCTCCCGAAACAGCACCGCGAACCGGCCGGTCTGCACCTGTTCCCGGGTCATAAGGCCCTTCTCCAGCTGCTCCCAGTGCCACTGGTTGATGATGTGGTAGCGCTCCATCACATCCGGCTCCGGCTCCACGCCGAAGGAGCGCAGCGTGGCCGCCAGGGCGATCCGCTCCGCTCTGTGGAAGTCCAAAATGGTGTCGTCCAGGTCCAGAAACAGAAATTCGATCATAATGTCTCCTTATGAAAGGAGCGGAGGGCCCCGCCGACTGCTCCGCCCCTTTTTAATTTTCGATCATTAAGATAAATTGTTGTTTAGCGTAACAAAACATGCTGTCATTGCGAGCCAGTGCGC
>JBJEYY010000238.1:0-6143 GCA_051887095.1 Faecousia sp.
ATGATGCTATTTGGCTTCAAAACGTCCAAACACACAAACTTTTTCATTGAGGCTTTTTTTTCGCAGAAAAACCATAGATTTTGTGAAAATAATGTTTGACAAACAGACCATTACCCTATATAATATCTAGGCACGACTGTGAGGAGGAGAAGAATATGCTGCTAGGGCTTTCCAAAATCATCGACAGTCCCGGCGCATCCGTTTCCTTTTCCACCAACGTGGATCTGAGCGATCTTTGTTATGGTGTCAGCTACCCGGTTTCCGAACCGGTGTTGGCTCAGGGCACGGTGCGCAACACCGCCGGGGTTCTGATGATGACCGGGGAGATTACAACCCGGATCCATGGCATCTGCGACCGCTGCGCCGCCGATTTTGATCGGGATATCCGATTCCCGATTGATGTGGTTCTGGTGACGGAGCTGAGTGACGAAGACAGCGAAGATGAATGGGTATTCCCTCTGGAGGCAGACACCGCCGATCTGGATGACATTGTACGGACGGTTTTCGTCCTGAATCTGGATTCCAAGCTGCTGTGCAAGGAGGATTGCAAGGGGCTCTGCCACCGCTGCGGCAAAAACCTCAACGATGGTCCCTGCGATTGCCAGAAGGAGCTCGATCCCCGATTTGCTGCTTTGAAGCAGCTTCTTGAGAAGTAAATCCATAATGAATGCTGTTAAAAGCAGTTTGACCAAGGAGGTGTCACCATGGCTGTCCCCAAGTGTAAAGTGTCCAAGGCCCGCCGCGATCAGCGCCGTGGCTCCAACTGGAAGCTGTCCGCTCCCAGCGTAGCGGTTTGCCCCAAGTGCGGTGAGCCCGTTATGCCCCACAGAGCCTGCAAGGCTTGCGGCTCCTACAATGGCCGTCAGGTTCTGGCTGTCGAGGCTGAGTAAGGCACAAAGCGGAAAAACCGGAGGAAGGCGTGCTTGCCTTCCTCTTTTTCCGTTTCCGGGTGTTTTTATCCCGAAAAAACTGTAAAGAATGTATGAATCACGGGATTTCCCATTGCTTTTGCGGAATTTCTGTGCCATAATAAAGCGAATCTTTCCCAAGAAAGGATGTTGGCTTATGGCAAAGCCCCTGGTAGCCATTGTAGGACGGCCCAATGTGGGCAAGTCCATGCTCTTTAATAAACTCACCGGCCAGCGCACCTCCATTGTGGAGGACACCCCCGGTGTTACCCGGGACCGGATCTACGGCCAGTGCGAGTGGTGCGGCAGGCACTTCTCCCTGGTGGATACCGGCGGTATCGAGCCCAATACGGAAAACGATATGCTGAAATTCATGCGCCGTCAGGCGGAAATCGGCATTGAGCTGGCGGATGCCATCATCATGGTCACCGATGTCCGCAGCGGCGTCACCGCGGCGGATCAGGACGTGGCCACCATGCTGCGCAAATCCGGTAAACCCATCGCCCTGGCTGTGAACAAATGCGACTCCGTAGGGCCCGTGAATCCCGACGTCTACGAATTCTACTCCCTTGGCATCGGGGATCTGTTCGAGACCTCCGCCGTCCACGGCCACGGCACCGGCGATCTGCTGGACTGGGTGCTGGAGAACATCCCGGAGGATTCCGCTGAGGAAGAAGAACGCGACATCATCAACGTTGCCATCGTCGGCAAGCCTAACGTGGGCAAATCCAGCCTGTTAAACCGGATTCTCGGAGAGGAGCGGGTCATCGTGTCCAACGTGGCGGGCACCACCCGGGACGCCATCGACTCCTACTTTGAGAATGAAACCGGAAAATACTGCTTCATCGACACCGCCGGCATGCGTCGCAAGAGCAAGGTGGACGACGCCATCGAGAAATATTCCAATATGCGTACCATCAGCGCCATTGACCGGGCGGATGTGTGCCTGATTCTCATTGACGCCAACGAGGGCGTCACCGAGCAGGACACCAAAATCGCTGGTCTGGTCCACGAAGCGGGCAAGGCCGCCATCATCGTAGTCAACAAGTGGGACGCGGTGGAAGACAAGGAAACCAACACCATGCGCGACAAAGAAGCCGCCGTCCGGGATGGCTTAAGCTACATGCTCTACGCCCCCGTGGTGTTCCTGTCCGCTCTGACGGGCCAGCGGGTGGACAAGCTTTTCCACGTGATTCAGGATGTCTACACCCAAAACACCAGCCGCATCACCACCGGCGCCCTGAACAGCGTCCTGGCGGATGCCACCGCCCGGGTGCAGCCTCCCACGGACAAGGGCCGCCGCCTGAAGATCTACTATATGACCCAAGCGGGCACCAAACCCCCTCACTTTGTCATCTTCTGCAACGATGCCCGGCTCTTCCATTTCTCCTACCAGCGGTATCTGGAAAACCAGATCCGGGAGGTTTTCGGCCTCCAGGGCACTCCCGTTCGGATCACCATCCGGCAGAAGGGCGACAAGGAGGAGTAAACCATGCTCTGCTACAGTGTCGTCATCGCTGCCCTTGCCGCGTATCTTCTTGGCAACCTGAACGGTGCGGTGTGTATGTCTGCCATCGTGGCCAATGACGATGTCCGTTTCCACGGCAGCGGCAACGCAGGTCTGACCAACTTTATCCGAAGCTACGGACGGCGCAGCGCCCTGTTTGTGGTGCTGATTGACGCAGGAAAGGCCGTGGTCGCCTGCCTCTGCGCGGGTCTTTTGCTGGAGCCCTATGGGCTTTACCGGGAGGGCATGATGCTGGGCGCTACCGCCGTGATTCTGGGCCACGACTTCCCTGCCCTGCTGGGCTTCCGGGGAGGCAAGGGAATCCTGTGCGGTCTGGCCGTGGCCATGACCATGGACTGGCGGGTCGGAGTTGCTCTGGTGGTGGTCTTTGCCGCCGCGTATTTTCTGACTCAATACGTTTCCTTGGGCTCCGTCCTGGGCGCGGCCGTATTCTCCATCGGCTTTGCCCTGATTTACCGGGACAGCCCCCTCCTGATTGCCGCTGCGGTGTTCCTGGGCGGTCTGACCATCTTCATGCACCGGGGGAACATTCAGCGTCTTTTGAAGGGTGAGGAACGAAAAACCAATCTGTTTGGAAAGGGAAAGAACCCATGAAAACAGCAGTCGTAGGCGATGGTGCCTGGGGCACCGCTCTAGCCATGCTCCTTTGTAAAAACGGCCATGACACCACCCTTTGGTGCCACCGGGCGGAAAAGGCGGAGCTGATTCTTTCTTCCCGGGTCAACCCCCGTCTGGAAGGTGTCATCCTCCCGCCGGAGCTCTCCGTCACAGCGGATCCGGCCTGCGTCCGGGGCTGTCAGCTCGTGGTCATTGCCTGCCCCTCCTTCCCCATCCGCCAGGTCTGCCGCAGTGTTGCCCCTTTCCTGGACCGGGATACCGTTCTGGTATCCGTCACCAAGGGCATTGAATCTGGTACCCTGCTTCGCATGAGCGAGGTAGCCGCCCAGGAAACCGGCCTCTGTGTCGCAGCCCTCTCCGGCCCCTGCCATGCTGAGGAAGTGGCCCGGGAAATCCCTACCGGATGCCTCGCTGCCTCCGAAAACCGGGAAATCGCCGAATTTGTCCAGGATGCTTTCATGTCCGATTCCTTCCGGGTGTACACCAGCCCCGATGCCGTTGGCGCGGAACTGGGCGGCGCACTGAAAAACGTTATCGCCCTGTGCGCCGGTGTGGTGGACGGGCTTGGCTTCGGGGACAACACCGCCGCCATGCTCATGACCCGGGGTCTGACGGAAATCGCACGGCTGGGGGTGTCCCTCGGCGCGCGGAAGGAAACCTTCGCCGGTCTTGCGGGCGTGGGAGATCTGATTGTCACCTGTACCTCCCGGCACTCCCGAAACCGTCGGGCCGGTATCCTGATCGGCCAGGGCATGTCCCCCCAGCAAGCCATGGATGCCGTGGGCGCCGTGGTGGAGGGCTACTACGCCACTCATTCCGCCATGGAGCTGTGCCGACGGCAGCAGGTGGAGATGCCAATCATCCAGGCCGCCTGGCAGGTACTCTACGAAAACGCCGACCCTCGGGAAACCGTCCGCACCCTTCTTCTTCGCCAGCGCAAGTCCGAGTCCGAAGACGCCGGCTGGCTGTGATCGACTTTCCTGTTCATACCGGTTTCCGAAGCAGGCAGATAAATTGTTGTTTAGCGTAACAAAACATGCTGTCATTGCGAGCCAGTGCTCACACTGGCGTGGCAATCCCCCAAGGTTTTAGGGCCGTTTTCGTTCCGTTTCCCCTTTTTACCGGGGGATTGCCACACCAGTCTGCGGACTGGTTCGCAATGACAGATTTTGGGGAACATATAGTGTAAACAACAATTTAACTTTCTTTCCTCTCCGGCAGCATAAAGAATCCCGCACATTCCACAAGTACGCGTGAAATGTGCGGGATTTTCTCATTGTTCTTCCTTTTGAAGCTCTTCAAGAAGCTTCCTGCTTTTCTCCTGGATTTCCCTGGCCTTGTCAATTCCCTCGGTGCTCTCCTTGCTGAAGATAATCCGAAGGGTGAGAATAATCAGCTTGATATCCAGCAGCAGAGAATAGTTCTCAATGTAGATAAGGTCCAGCCGAAGCTTGTCATAAGCACTGGTGTTGTATTTCCCGAAAATCTGGGCGTAGCCCGTCAGACCTCCGCGCACCTTCAGCCGGTAGGGAAACTCCGGTACCTCCTTGGTAATCTCGTCCGCTAAGCACTTTCGCTCCGGACGGGGGCCAACAATACTCATATCCCCCTTCAGGATGTTCAGAAGCTGGGGCAGCTCGTCCAGCCGGGTAGCCCGGATGACCTTGCCCACCTTGGTAATGCGAGGATCATCCCCGGAGGCCAGCACCGCGCCTGCGTACTTCTCCGCGTCCACGATCATGCTGCGGAATTTGAGAATCTTGAACTCCCGTCCGCCCCGGGTCAGCCGGTCCTGCTTATAGAACACAGGCCCTCCGTCCTCCAGCTTGATGGCCGCCGCCACCACCAGCATAATGGGGGCCGCCGCCACCATGGCCAGACCGCACAGCACAATGTCCATGGTACGCTTCACCACCCGCTGTACAGGGCTCAGGCCGGTGCCCTTCACCGTCAGCAGAGGCGTGTCGAAGAGGGTGTTGTTCTTCGCGCCGCGAATCATGATGTCCGTCAGATCCGGGGCCAGGTAAACCCGAATCCGGTAGCGGTAGCAGAATTTCATGATGTCGCCCCGCAGGGCAGCCGGGACATCATTGAGAATCACGGCATCGTATTTCGCCGTCTTCTCCAGAATTTTATCCAGCCCTGCCTGGGCGGAGATTACCTCGGAAACCCGGTATTTCTCCTTGCGCTCATCCATCTTGAATTTCAGTCCCAGGGCCGATTCGCTGCCGAAGATCAGCAGCATGTCATGGGGCGGATAGAGCCTGTAATAGAGCCTGTCAAAGGCAAGTACGGCCAGAAGCGCCAGCACAGCCTGCAAAACGGTCAGCACCAGCATCGGGCTCACGGAAATCATTCTGTTGGCAATCAGGCACAGCTGAAAATAAGTGATTCCGTTCACCAAAAGCAAGGAAATAAACTGCCCCACCGCCAGATCCGTCCAATGGAGCCGTCCGAATTTGGAGCATTCCGTATTCTCAAACAGGACAAACAGCAGCACGGCGTATACGCCTGCCAGCACATATTTGCCCTTGTAGGCAAACATGGAGAAATCATACAGGTTTCTCCACACCAGGTAGTACACAACCGTCAGCAGGGCGACCTCCACCATGGATTCCACCGCCCGGACGGAACCCTTGGTATCCTCGTATGCGCCGCGGCTCAGCTTTCTCAATCTCTTCACGTCCTTTTCTCTTTGGACTGCGTATATTCAGGAATGTGCTTATCGGCTTTACTCATCTGCTCGGTAAATTGTTGTTTACAAGAGCGCGTTACAAATTACCTGTCATTGCGAACCAGTGCGCACACTGGTGTGGCAATCCCCCGGTTATAGGGGAAACGTAACGAAAACCGCCCTAAATCCTTGGGGGATTGCCACACCAGTCTGCGGACTGGTTCGCAATGACAGCATGTTTTGCTACGCTAAACAACAATTTGTCGGCTTGCTGACTTAAGCCGATAAGCACATTCAGGAAAATCATACCACATTCGTCCCGACAATGCAAGGACCGAAGCGAATTCCCACAGCCGATGCTTGTATGTGCTAAAATGATGTGAACCAAAAAAAGATGAGAAGTCATCCTCGATGT
>JBJEYY010000239.1:0-6064 GCA_051887095.1 Faecousia sp.
CTGTCATTGCGAGCCAGTGCGCACACTGGCGTGGCAATCCCCCGGTTGAATGGAGTTAGGTAACGATTACCACCATAAATCGCAGCGGCTCCCACTCTTCCGGGCACTTGTCGGTACATTTTCCCTCTAAGTAAGGGGATTGCCACACCAGGCTGCGGCCTGGTTCGCAATGACAGGTAATTTGGGACGCACCCTTTCAAACACCAATCTATCGCTTTGGGCAATTGTCAATTCGTAACCTCAGCCCGGTCTTCCGGCCCGGTTATTTACGAACGGCTTTGCCGCAATCGTCTTTCAGAATCTCGCCGTGCTCCAGGGCGAGTTCGCCGCCGATGAGCACGTACGCAATGCCCCGGGGCTGGGCTGCGGGGTTTTCGAAGGTGGCAGTGTCCTGAACGGTGTCGTAATCAAAAACGGTGATATCCGCATCGGCCCCTACATTCAGCCGCCCCTTGCCGGCAAAGCCGAGGCGCTCTGCGCTCTGGGATGTCATCTTCTCCACCGCGTCATAGAGGCTCAGGTCCCCCTTCCGGGAGAACTCCGCCAGGAACCGGGGGAAGGAGCCCGCCGCCCGGGGGTGGCCCTGGCCGTTGTTTACCAGGCCGTCGCTGCCCAGCATCACGGCTTTGTGGCGGAAGGCCCTGCGGATATCCGCCTCCTGCATCACATGGCACACGGTGATGCAGTCCGGGAAGTCCCGGCGGACCTCGTCAAAGGTCTCCTTGGTGGCCCGCTCACCCTTGTACCTGCCCTCGCAGAATTCCAGCACGTCATAATCGCAGTGGTAGCGCTGAAGCCAGCCCGGGTCATAGGTGGGGGTGCCGATGCGGGTGGAGAAGGCGAAGTAGGGATAGCAGTCCATGGCCACGTCCAGCCCGTTTAAGCGGTAGGCATCCAGCTGCCGCAGCACCCCCTCCATCTGGCCGAAGCCCCCCATGGAGCCGATGTGGGAAATCTGGACGGGAAGGCCATATTCCACCCCCGCCGCGCAGAATTCGTCAATGGCGTCAAAAATCCCGTCGGCGTCGTCCCGCAGGTGGGAGGCAATGAGCTTGCCCCAGGGGGCGCAGCATTTGGCCGCCCGGTAGAACTCGTCCTTGTCCGCCCCGGGCACGTAGCGCAGCCCGAAGGACACGCCCACGCAGCCCCGGTCCAGGGCCCGGCGGAGCCCCGCCTCCATGCCCTGCTTCTCCGCCTCACAGGCTGCGGCGTAGATGTCCGTGGCTCCCGCGGCCTTGCGGTAATATTCGTGCCCCGCGAAGAGGGCCACGTTCACAGGGGCTCCCCGGCGGTCCACGATGTCCAAATAGTCCCCGGGATCGTATACGTTGATGCCGCAGTTGCCGCCCACGGCGGTGGTGACGCCCATGCGGAGCATCATGGGGAAGATGCTGGGCTGGATTTCGCCGTTAACAACGGGGTCCTCGTGCATATGGATGTCGATAAAGCCGGGAGTGACAATTTTCCCCGCCGCATCCAGCACCCGGTCGGCAGGAACCGTCCCCTGGCCCACCCAGGCGATTTTCCCGTTTTCCACGAGAAGATTCAGCTTCGCGTCCACCCGGTTGGCAGGGTCAATCACCCGGCCCCCGGTAATCAGGGTTTTCATAAAGACCTCCTTTCAGAAGGGGCAATGCGGATATGGAAGAAACAGACAAATTGATGTTGGCGAATATACGCTGTCATTGCCACACCAGTGTGCGCACTGGTTCGCAATGACAGGTAATTTGTAACGCGCACCTTCAAACACCAATTTGCCAGGTTCAGTGGGGAAATGCAGCGAGGAAACGCTCCATGCGGTCCAGGCCCTCCCGGAGGTTCTCGTCTGAGCAGCAACAGGACAGGCGCACATAGCCTTCCAGCCCAAAGCAGCTTCCGGGCACGGCGGCCACCCCGGCCTCCCGGATCATTCGGGTGCAGAATTCGTCGCTTCCCAGGCCAAACCGCCGGATGTCCGGGAACACGTAGAAGGCCCCCCGGGGCTCCGGGAAAGTAAGCCCCATGCTTTTCAGCCGCCGGGTGACATACTTCCGCCGGGTGCGGAAGATTTCCGCCAGGGGCCCCGGGTCGGTGCGCAGGGCCTCCACCGCCGCCGCCTGGACAAAGGTGGGCACCGAAGCAATGGTGGCCGCGCTGAGGAGCAGCAGGGCGTCCATCACATAGCCGGGGGCCGTGAGATACCCCACCCGCCAGCCGGTCATGGCCCAGGGTTTCGAAAAGCTCTGGCACACCAGCACCTGTCCGGCGCACTCCGGGTCCAGGCTCAGGTCCGGGCAGTTCCCCTCGCACAGAAGGTTATACACATTGTCGCAGATGACGAAGACGGGCTTTCCCAACACCGCTTTTTTGACCGCGGCCAAGCTCTGCTCATTCAGCACCACCCCCGTGGGATTGTTGGGGGAGTTGAGGACAATCGCCTTGGTTTTGGGTGTAAGCACCGCTGCCAGGGCCTGCCCGGTAATCTGAAAATCCGTCCGGGATACGTCCAGAAATACCGGCCGTCCCCCCGCCGCCAGGACGATGGATTCGTACAGCACGAAGCCGGGGGTGGGGATGATGACCTCCTCCCCGGGGTTCAGGATTCCCGTCAGGGCGGTATAGAGGGCCTGGGTGGCCCCGATGGTGACAAGCACCTGATCCTCGGTTACCCGGTTTCCCCGGGCGGTTTCGTACTCCGCGATGGATTTGCGCAGGGCCGGGGTGCCCTGGTTGGGGGCATAGTGGGTCTGGCCCGCCTCCAGCGCGGCGGAGGCGGCGGCCCGGATGGCAGCCGGGGTTTCCATGTCCGGCTCCCCCAGGGTCAGCTTGATGCAGCCGGGGGTGGCGTTTGCCAGATTGGTGTAGACCCGGATGGCGCTGCGGCGGAGGGAGGATAGATTCTGATTTAAGGGAATCATGGGAAGGTTTTCGCCAGTTCCTCGAAGAAATCGGCGCCTTTCTGGAGAATTTCCTCGTTAAAGGTAAAGTCATCGGCGTGGAGGGCGGGGGCGTCCCCGGCCCCCAGGAAGAAGAACATCCCCGGCAGCACCTTCTGATACCAGGCAAAGTCCTCGGTAATCATGCTGGGCTCGTCCAGCTCAAAGAAGCCCACGGTTTTCCGCACGGTTTTGTACAGCTCCGGGGGGTTCATGATGGCGGGGTAGCCGTCGTTCATGTAGACATTCACGGTGCAGCCGGTGGAGCGCTCGATCTCCTTGCCGATGGACACAATGCCGGCTCGGAGGCTATAGAACACCTCGTCCTGGAAGGCCCGCAGGCTCCCCTCCATATGGGTGTGGTCGGACAGGGCGTTGCAGACCGTGCCGCTGGTAAACATTCCGAATTTCAGCAGCCGGAAGACCTTGGCAGGCAGGGCCCCCTCCATGGCCGTGACCCGGCGGTAGAATTCCACCCCGGCGGCCAGGGCGTCAATGCCCTCTTTTGCCTTGGCGATGTGGGCGGATTTGCCGTAGATGTCCACCTTGATCTCGCAGGACCGGGACATCATCTCGTTTTTCCGGCTGAAAATCATGCCCTCCGGCAGACCCGGCCACAGGTGCATCCCGAAAATGGCCTTCACCCGGTATTTTTTGAAAACCCCCGCGTCGCAGATGTCCTTGGCCCCGCCGGTGGTCTCCTCGGCGCACTGGAACACCAGCAGCACATTGTAGGGAAGGCGCTCCATTTTGGAAAGCCGCCGGGCAAGCTCCAGCGCAATCGCCATGTGGCCGTCGTGGCCGCAGGCGTGCATCCGGCCCGGGTGCTCCGAGGCGAAGGGGAGCCGGGTGTGTTCGTGGATGGGCAGGGCGTCGATGTCCGTCCGGAAGGCAATTGCCTCCTTTTTCCCAAAGTCGAACCAGGCGCACAGGGATCCCCGGGCGGGGACGAACAGCCTGCATCCCAGGCCCTCCAGGGCAGCACGCAGATACGCGGTGGTTTTGGGCAGCTCCCGGTCCAGCTCCGGAATCCGGTGCAGCGCCCGGCGGTCGTCAATGATTTGCATAGGCGGTTCCCTCCTGAGGAAAGGCGTGTGATGCTGAGCGATAAATTGATGTTTGCCGGCGGGGCCGGCGGCCAATGCGTTACGGACCCTGGGTAATCATCGTACATCCTTTGGGCCCCTCGACCGGAACTGCTCAGGTAAATTGTTGGGCACCTCTAAAAACTCCTTTTTGGCTTTTGTGCGGATCTTTTGCCCTCACAGTGCGTTTTGAAAATCCCACAATACATCCAGTATTCCGGGATTTTCAAAACTTTTGTGAGAACAAAATCTCTCGCCCAAAACCTCAAAAAGTAGTTTTTAGAGGTCGCCTGTTGTTTACAGCAGCGCCTCTGTAGGGGGCGGTCATGACCGCCCCGCTTACCTTTCGGGATAAAGCGGTAACGTTTTCCGGTAAAACCCAACGTTTTCCGAATCCAACGTTAGCGGGGCGGTCATGACCGCCCCCTACAAGAAAGCGCCTACGAAACCTACAAACAACAATTTATGCTCCGGAAACGGAAACGGGGTAACAGATGTTTTTATTATACTCCCTTCCAACCCCGGTGTCAATTTTTCCTTGCGCATTGGGCGAAAAGATGGTATCCTGTAGGAAATCAAAAAGACAGTGAAATTCATCAGAGAGACAAATTGGTGTTTGTCGCTACCCTCTGTAGGGTGCGGTCATGACCGCCCCGCTTACCTTTCGGGATAGAGCGGTAACGTTTTCCGGGAAAACCCAACGTTTTCCGAATCGTACGTTGGCGGTGCGGTCATGACCGCACCCTACAGAAAAGCGTATTTGATACTTGCAAACACCAATTTGCCGATCTGTTTAGCAGTTTGCTGCCAGGATAAGGAGAGATTCTATGAACGCACAGGAAATTATTGAGTATATCCGCACCTCCGAGAAAAAGACCCCGGTGAAGCTCTATGTCTGGGGACGCCCTGAGGTGAAGTTCCCGGGCTGCTGGGAGATGCCCACCGGGAATGACTGCCGCATTGTCTTTGGCGACTGGAAGGACGTAGCCCCGGTGCTGGAAGGCAATTCCTTCGACCATCTGGAGATCGAGAATAACTGCCGCAACTCCGCCATCCCGATGCTGGACCTGAAGGACATCCCCGCCCGGATCGAGCCCGGCGCCATTATCCGGGAGCAGGTGGAGATCGGGAAGAACGCTGTCATCATGATGGGCGCCATCCTGAACATCGGCGCGGTGGTGGGCGAGGGCACCATGATCGACATGGGCGCCGTCCTGGGCGGCCGGGCCACCGTGGGCCGTAACTGCCACATCGGCGCGGGGGCTGTGCTTGCGGGGGTTGTGGAGCCCGCCTCGGCCACCCCGGTGATTGTGGAGGACAATGTGCTCATCGGGGCCAACGCCGTGGTCATCGAGGGCTGCCGCATCGGCCATGACGCGGTGGTGGCCGCGGGGGCCGTGGTGGTGAGCGACGTGGAGCCGGGAACCGTGGCGGCAGGCTGTCCCGCCCGGGTCATCAAGCGCAAGGACGAAAAAACCGCCGGGAAAACCGCTCTGGTGGAGGCCCTGCGGGAACTGTAACATTTTTTGCCCCCCGGAATACCATGGAATGAGCGGCAAAGCTCAATCCCATTTCGGAGGTAATCTTATGTGCGGCAACAATAATCTGTGTAATTGCTTCGGCGGCAACAACTGGTGGTGGATCATCATCCTGATCCTGCTGTTCTGCAACTGCGGCAACAACAACTTCGGCTGCTGCGACAACAACAACTGCGGCTGCTGCTAAAGAGAGACGTCGGCTCCCCCGGATGGGGGAGCCGATTTCCGTCCCCGGACAATACCGCCGGAGGAGGGCAGGGGAACGATAAATTGGTGTTTACATTACACGTTCCAAATAATCTGTCATTGCGCACTGGCTCGCAATGACAGCATTTATTGCTATGCTAAACAACAATTTATCTTTGCGCTGAAAACAGAAAGGGAGCGGACTCGGTCCGCTCCCTTGGGGGCTATGCTTTTAGTCCAGAATCTCCATCAGTCGGCCGCAGCAGAAGGGGATGGGCTCGCCGGCCTTGACGTGCTGGGTCTTGTTGCAGGTGACGCAGTACACATCGGTGTCGTAGGG
>JBJEYY010000240.1:0-6064 GCA_051887095.1 Faecousia sp.
CCTTGGGGGATTGCCACGCCAGTGTGCGCACTGGCTCGCAATGACAGCATTTATTTGGTGCGATAAACAACAATTTATCGCTGCGGTGTGAATCGGTCAGTAGCTTCCGTCCTGCTTCAGGCCCTTGGCGATTTTGACGATGCGGCTGGTGCCCAGGCGGCTGGCGCCCAGGGTGATGAACTTCTCCGCGTCCTCCAGGCTGGAAATGCCTCCCGCGGCCTTGATTTTCACATGGGGGGCAACGTGCTGGGCAAACAGCTCCACATCGTGGAAGGTGGCTCCGGCCTTACTGAAGCCTGTGGAGGTCTTGATGAAGTCCGCACCGGAATCGGAGACGCATTTGCACAGGGCAATCTTTTCCTCATCGGTGAGCAGGCAGGTTTCAATAATGACCTTCAGGAGCTTTCCCTTGCAGGCGGCCTTCACGGCAGCGATTTCGGCGGTGATATCCGCCCATTTGCCCTCCTTGGCCCAGCCGATGCCCGTGACCATGTCCACCTCGTCCGCACCGTTTTCCACGGCATCGGAGGCCATGAAGCACTTGGCGGCGGTGGTGTCGTAGCCGTTGGGGAAGCCGATGACCGTGCAGATGGGAAGCTTATCCCCCACATACTCCTTAGCCTGCTTCACAAAGGAGGCGGGGATGCAGACGGAAGCGGTATGGTATTTCATTCCGTCGTCACAGACGGCCCGGATTTCCGCCCAGGTAGCGGTCTGGGTCAGCAGAGTGTGGTCGCATTTAGCAAGAATGTCCTTGAGTTCCATAGGGTTTCCTCCTTAATTCTGTCCGTGCAGGCGGATGACTTTGTGCTCCCGGATGCCCCGGATGTAGCATTTGTGGCACATGGCGATGTAGCTGTCATTGCCCCCCAGCACCACCTGGGCGCCCTGGGTGATGATGTGCCCGTTAGAATCAATCCGGGCGTTGACAGTGGCTTTGGCGCCGCAGTCGCACATGGTTTTGATCTCCTGGATTTCGTCCGCCAGCTCCATGAGCCTTCGGCTGCCGGGGAAGAGCCGGGTCTGGAAATCCGTGCGCAGTCCGAAGCACATGACAGGCACATTCCGGTCGTTGACGATGGCCCGAAGCTCATCGATCTGCTGCTCCGTAAGGAACTGGCACTCGTCCACGATGATCACATTGCAGCTGCCCCGGCGGGTTTCATCAAACCGGGCCAGGATGTCCATATCCGGGGGGATCACCTCCACCTCCGCTTCCAGGCCGATGCGGCTGCGCAGGATCTGCTTTCCGTCCCGGGTGTCCGCGCTGGGCTTGATGAGCCAGACCTTCAGGTCGTTTTCCTCATAGTTATATTTTGTGATCAGGGCCTGGGCAGTTTTGCTGGAGCCCATGGCCCCGTATTTAAAATAAAGCTTTGCCATTTCTCTACCCCCGTTCGTACCTTGTATTATACTAAAAATCCCCTCCGGTTGCAAGAGGGATTCATGCAATGTTAACAAGCAGAAGGATTGTGGGAAGGGGCGGATGGTAGTGTTTTGCGGGCACGGCCCGCAGCGAACGCGTTACGAGCCCTGGGTGGTTGCCGTACATCCTTTGGGCCCCTCGACCGGTACTGCTCAGGTAAATTGTTGTTTAGCAGTATCTATTCAGCACCCAACCGGGTGGCTATGGGCAAATACGACCGCACAGAGCAGCAGGATATGCAGATCGTCCAGCGGGTGCATGCGCTTGCGGAGGGTTACGGCGTGAAAATGCAGCAGATTGCGCTGGCCTGGCACTGGGCCAAAGGCGTTGCGTCCCCCATCGTCGGAGCGACCAAGGTACGGTATCTGGATGATGCTGCCGGTGCGCTTGCCGTGAAGCTGACCGCAGAGGACATCGCCTATCTGGAAGAGCCCTATCTTCCCCACCGCATCGTGGGTGCTGTTGACCGTAATCCTGCGGAGGGTGTCGTGCTGGTGGATGAAAAGAAATAACCGGAACGGAGGAAAGGTATGGATCAGAAAACAGTTCTGTTTTCAAACAAGAGTCTGCGCGCTATGATCGTTCCCCTGTTTTTAGAGCAGCTGCTGGTGATGCTTGTAGGACTGGCAGATACTCTGATTGTCAGCTATGCCGGAGAAGCGGCGGTATCAGGGGTTTCTTTGGTGAATCAATTCAATACCATTTTCATTTATCTGTTTACCGCCCTGGCTTCCGGGGGAGCGGTGGTCATCAGCCAGTATATCGGGAAACGGGCAGCAGACGATGCCGGAGAAGCTGCCAGCCAGCTTCTGTCCTTTTCCACGGCGTTTTCCCTGTTGATCGGGATGCTTGTACTCATTGGAAATGAGCGAATGCTTGCTGCGTTGTTTGGAAAAGTGGAGAATGATGTCATGCGCTCTTGCATTACATATCTGCGAATTTCCGCTTATTCCTATCCGGCCCTGGCCGTCTACAACTCCGGCGCGGCGGTGTTTCGCAGCATTGGCAAGACCAGTGTAACGATGTATCTATCCGCGGCATCCAATATCATCAATGTGATTGGAAATGTGATCGGCGTATTCGTCCTGAAGGCAGGCGTGGCAGGTGTCGCATACCCCTCTCTGATTGCCCGCACCTTCTCCGCCGTGGTGATTACTTGGCTGTGCTTTCAGGAGAAAAATCAGGTCGTATACCGCTGCAAATGGATTTTCCGGTGGAATGGAAGTCTCATGAAGCATATCCTGAACATCGCCATCCCCAACGGATTGGAAAACGGTGTTTTTCAGTTGGTGAAGGTTGCTTTGAGCAGCATTGTAGCACTGTTTGGTACTTATCAGATCGCCGCAAACGGTGTGGCGCAGAGCATCTGGTCGCTGGCGGCGCTGGCCGGTGTTTCCATGGGGCCGGTGTTTATCACGGTGATCGGACAGTGCATGGGTAATGGAGATACCAAGGCGGCAGATGATTATTTCAGGAAGCTGACGCGGATTACGCTTCTGATTTCCTCCGCATGGAATCTTCTGATTTTCCTGTTGACTCCGGCTTTCCTGAGTCTTTATGCTCTGGAACCGGAAACGAAACAGCTTGTGATCTGGCTGGTACTGATTCATAACCTGTTTAACGCCGTGGCGTATCCATTCTCCGGCGCGCTCAGCAACGGACTTCGGGCGGCGGGAGATGTGAAATTCACAATGTATGTATCTGTTATTTCCACGATTGCGGTGCGCTTGCTTCTGTCCTATCTGTTGGGAATTACTCTGCAAATGGGCGTCATCGGCATAGCAATTGCGATGGTATGCGATTGGATCATTCGTGCGGTGCTTTTCCTCTGGAGACAGAAATCCGGCAAGTGGAAGGCTTTCCGTGTAATCTAAGCGGATTTGGGGATGGAAACGATCCGGCAGGCCACAGGAACAGCAAATGCTGAAATAACAGGAGGATACATCAGTGAAGGTTTGAAAGCCGATATAAGTCCATTATGCATTTTCGGTTTTCCGACTAAAAAGCCGCGCTGGGCAATCCAACCACAGCCGCAGAAGAAGGAATCCGGTTTTCCCTAAGCATAATAGCCGAAAAAATATGTCCTCTGAGCGCAGCCCGTTAATAGTGCACCACATTGCCCGCTTTTCGGATTCCCTCCAGAACGGGAGCCGCCTCCGGGCTGGTGAAATACCGGTAGGTGGTGGCAGGAACCAGAGATTCCAGCACCTTCCAGTCCCCTGCCTGCAGGGCCTGCCGGACGGTGGAGGCGCTGATGGCCTTTCCCCCTGCTTCTCTTCTTGGAATGATGTGGCAGGCGATCCCTGCCTTGGGAAGCTCCTGCGCCATAATCTGATTGTATAGCCCCGTCACCTGACTGGTGGACTCCTCCCCCACATAGCGCTCGGTTATGCCCAGAGCCCGGGCGATTTTTGTAAACACGGCCAAATCCAGCCGGGCATGGCCTTCAATCACCGCCGCTTCGTCCTTCAGAAAGTAACTGGGGAAGGTGGCGCTGCTGATGATGTAAGGGCCGGAATCGTGGAGCACCACGTTGGGGATGTGGGCGACACCGTCGCGCACCAGTTTTTTTCGCACAGCAAAGGGCACCAAGGACGCGTCCTCGCTGAGGACGAACAGGTGGAGCGTATCACAAGCCGCGGCGGCAGTCTCCACCAGATATTGATGCCCCAGGGTAAAGGGGTTGGCGTTCATCACAACGGCGGCGGAAACGCCGTCCTTTTTCGTCTTTTCCAGTTCTTTCAGGTAGTTTTGAAAGCCGCTTTTCCGGTTCTCCATGAACACCAGCGTTCCATCCACCCGGGCAATCTCATGGAAGCCCAGATCACCGAAAAACCTGGCGGATTTGATTTTCGTGTACAGAAACAGGTGCGTATTCCCCCGGGCAAACTGCACCTCCATCAGGTGGGAGATGATCTCGTTCAGCAGCCCCTCCCCCTGATGCTCCCGGCTTACGGCGAAGCACCGCAGGGTGGGCCCGAAGCAGCTTCCCGTGGCGATGATTTCGTCATTGTCGTCCCGCATGGCACAGATATAGTCCAGATTGCCGTCCCGGGAAATACCCTCCTTTATCAGCAGTGCATCAATCTGTGCCAGACTCCGCTTGTCCGAGGGATAAACCTGGGAAATGGGATACTCACTCATGGGGCTCCTCCTTCAAAAAATGCAGCATGTACACCATGGCCAGCAGGTCTGCCGTACCGCCTGGGGACAGGTTGTCCCGAATAAATGCCGCGTCTAATTTTTCCAGCGTCTCTTCCGCCGGGAATGGCTCCTTTTTCAGCAATTCCGCCGCAGCCTCGGCGGTTTTCTTTGCCAGCTCATAACCGCCCCGGTGGATCATGTTGGTATCCACCGTATCCGCCAGCATGGCCAGCAATGCGGCGCAGCCCGCCTCGTTGATGGTCTTTCCGGCGGCGAGAGCGGCCTCCAGCTTGGGAAGACCTACGTTTAAGACGGCGGGGAACCCCGCCTCCGCCTGCCCACGGACGCCGGTGATCCCGTACTGCAAATACAGCTTCTGCCCGGCGGTTTTTGCGGTCTCCGGGGTCAATCCGGCGTAGTCCCGGCTGATAATTCCCCGGGTCATGGCGGCGCACGCTGCCGCAGCCGCGCCGGGATTTCCCCACTGCTCCCGTTCCAGCCGTCCCAGGGCCCCGCAGAGGATGCCCATGGAGAAAATAGCGCCCTTGTGGGTATTCACGCCCCCGGTTGCCCGGAGCATCTCCCCCTCCGCCAGCTTTCCGGGAAAGCGCAGCCGGGAGAAGGTTTCCTCCGGGGCTTCCCGCCGGGTGTCCATGCCGATTTCAGCACACCGGGCAAAGTAAGGCCACAGGGCGGCGGCGCTGGCCTGGAAGGTGAAAAAGTCCATATCCGGGTGGCTGCCGCGGTTGTCCCGGTCAACCAAGCCGGGCTTGGGCGTCGTGGCCACCTCGTACAGCAGTGCCTGACAGGCCAGCCGGGCAGCACATTTACAATCCTCCTCCCGGATTGCCTCCGCCAGAAGGCTCCCGGTTTTTTCCTGAAGCTGCGCCACAGTGTGGGTGCGGCTCCGGGCGCAGGCCTGGGCAGGCCCGCCGCAGATCAGACACCTCCGCCCCGGCAGTCCCAGCTCCTGCCGGTCAACCTTCCGTCCATCGGGGCAGAGTACATCCATATCAAACAGACGGCCCGCGGCGATGCAATCCTCAATTTCTACAGTCAGCGCTTTCACCGCAAGGGGGTCCTTATCCAGCACATACACGGCTTCATTTCCGGTGTTTTCGCAAATTTCCTCGGAATGCAGCACCCGGATTCCCGCCACCCGGAACTGTTCTTCCAGGAGCCTCCGCCCCAGCGCGAAGCCCCTGCGAATCTGGGGGCTATTTTTGATCGGGCCCGCAATATTCATGGTAAAGCAGACCAGAGTGGTTTCATATTCCGCCAAAAGCATCCGCTGCCGCTCCGCCCGCCGCTCCCGGGCTTCCAGCATTTCCAACAAGGTTACTTCCATAGCCGCCTCCTTGCGTATATTCCTATGTGTTTATAGGATTCTCTCTGCTAGGAGACAAATTGTTGTTTACAACACACGTTCTAAGTTTTCCGTCATTGCGAACCAGTCCGCAGACTGGTGTGGCAATCCCCCGGTTGAATGGAACC
>JBJEYY010000241.1:0-6047 GCA_051887095.1 Faecousia sp.
GCGCTGGTTCGCAATGACAGAAAACTTGGAACGCACACTTTCAAACAACAATTTATCTTTCACCCCCCAAAAAAAACACATTCCGTTACGCCCACTTTTTTTGCGAAAAGCCATTGTCATTCCCTATGGAATGCGGTATAATCGTAGCGAAAAATAATACGAAGGAGCGTTCTTATGTTCATCACCAATGATATCAAGTACCTTGGTGTCAACGATCACCAGGTGGACCTGTTCGAGGGCCAGTATGTGGTCCCCAACGGCATGGCCTACAATTCCTACGCCATTTTGGACGACAAAATTGCCATCATGGACACCGTGGACCAGAACTTCACCCATGAGTGGCTGGACAATATCCAGAAAACCCTGGGCAGCCGGAAGCCGGACTACCTGGTGGTGCAGCACATGGAGCCGGACCACTCCGCCAACGTGGCCAATTTCCTGAAGGTCTACCCCCAGGCCAAGGTGGTTTCCTCCGCCAAGGCCTTCGTGATGATGAAGAATTTCTTCGGGGACGACTACGCCGACCGCCGGGTGGTGGTGGGCGAGGGCGATACGCTGTGCCTTGGCCGTCACACTCTGACCTTCGTCACCGCCCCCATGGTCCACTGGCCCGAGGTCATTGTGACCTATGATTCTTACGACAAGGTGCTCTTCTCTGCCGACGGCTTCGGCAAATTCGGCGCCCTGGATGTGGAGGAGGACTGGGCCTGCGAGGCCCGCCGGTACTACATCGGCATCGTGGGCAAGTACGGCCCCCAGGTGCAGGCCTTGCTGAAAAAGGCCGCGGGTCTGGACATTTCCGTAATCTGCCCCCTCCACGGCCCTGTACTCACCGAGAATCTGGGCTACTACATCAATCTCTACGATATTTGGTCCAGCTACCGGGTGGAGAGCGAGGGTGTGGTCATCGCCTACACCTCCGTCTATGGCCACACCAAGGCCGCCGTGGAGCTGCTGGCCCAGAAGCTCCAGGCTAAGGGCTGCCCCAAGGTAGTGATCCACGACCTGGCCCGCACCGACATGGCCGAGGCCGTGGAGGATGCCTTCCGCTACGGCAAGCTGGTGCTGGCCACCACCACCTACAACGCCGATGTGTACCCCTTCATGAAGGAGTTCATCCACCACCTGACCGAGCGGAACTTCCAGAACCGGACCATCGGTCTGATGGAAAACGGCTCCTGGGCGCCTCTGGCCGCTAAGGTCATGCGCTCCATGCTGGAAGGAAGCAAGAATCTGACCTTCACCGACACCACCGTCCGCATTCTCTCCGCCCTGAATGACGAGAGCAAGGCTCAGGTGGAGGCCCTGGCCCAGGAGCTGTGCAAGGACTACCTGGCCCAGCAGGATTCCACCGCCAACAAAAATGACCTGACCGCCCTGTTTAACATCGGCTACGGTCTGTACGTGGTCACCTCCAACGATGGCACCAAGGACAACGGCCTCATTGTCAACACCGTTTCCCAGGTGACCAACACCCCCAACCGCGTGGCCGTGACCATCAACAAGCAGAACTACTCCCACCACGTCATCAAGCAGAGCGGCATCATGAACGTGAACTGCCTGGATGTGTCCGCCCCCTTCTCCGTTTTCCAGAACTTCGGCTTCCAGAGCGGCCGCACCGCGGATAAGTTCGCGGGAATCGAGGAGCTGCGCTCCGACAACGGCCTGCGGTTCCTGCCCCGGTACATCAACTCCTTCATGAGCCTGAAGGTGGAGAGCTACGTGGATCTGGGCACCCACGGCATGTTCATCTGCTCCGTCACCGAGGCCCGGGTCATTGGGAACAAGGAGACCATGAGCTACACCTACTACCAGAGTAGCGTCAAGCCCAAGCCCCAGGTGGAGGGCAAGAAGGGCTACGTCTGCAAGGTCTGCGGCTGGGTGTATGAGGGCGATACCCTGCCCGACGACATCGTCTGCCCCCTGTGCAAGCATGGCGCCGCGGATTTTGAACCCATTCAATAAAGCAAAGGGCTGCCCCACCCGGGCAGCCCTTCCGTTTTACATCCATTCCAATGATAAATTGTTGTTTAGCGTAACAGAACATGCTGTCATTGCGAACCAGTGCGCACACTGGTGTGGCAATCCCCCAAGGATTTAGGGCGGTTTTCGTTACGTTTCCCCATTTTACCGGGGGATTGCCACACCAGTCTGCGGACTGGTTCGCAATGACAGAAAACTTGGAACGTGTATTGTAAACAACAATTTACCTTTCCCATAATTATCCCATGAAAACAGCCCCGGAGGTGCTCCTCCGGGGCTGCGTGTATTTCTTTTCCCTCAGGTGCTTTCCGGGGACTCCTCCCTGGGTCCGGCGGCAATATACTGGGCAAGCACGGTGAGCAGGGTTTTCACATTCACCGGCTTGGAGATATGCTCGTTCATCCCCGCGTCCATTGCACGGCGTTTGTCCTCAGCGAAAGCATCCGCCGTCATGGCGATGATGGGGATTCGGGCAGCCTCCGGATTCGGAAGCTTCCGAATTTCCTGAGCCGCCTGATAGCCGTCCATCACGGGCATCTGGATATCCATGAGCACCGCGTCGAATTCCCCGGGCCGGAAGCTCCGGAGGATTTCCACCCCCTCCGCGCCGTTGACAGCCTCGGTAACCTCCAGCCCTTCCTGGGTGAGGATCTCCCGGGCAATCTCCCGGTTCAGCTCATTGTCCTCCACCAGAAGGATGTGCTTTCCCTGAAGATTCGGCGTCCGGGACTGCTCCTGCCGCGCCGGAGCCGGTGCGATGGCCGCCCGGAAGGCGAATACAAACTCCGTGCCCTGGCCGGGTTTGCTGGTACAGCGAAGCTCTCCGCCCATCAGCTCTGCCAGCCGCTTGGAAATGGCCAGCCCCAGGCCTGTGCCCTGCACGCCGCTGGCGGTGGAATTCTCCGCCCGCTCAAAGGCATCGAACATCCGCTTCTGGAATTCCTCATCCATGCCGATGCCCGTATCCCGAATGTACAGCTCAAATTTGGCAAATCCATCCTGCTCTTCCGGCAGCTCCGCGCAGCGGAAGGTGACGCTGCCTCCCGTGGGTGTAAACTTCATGGCGTTGCTCAGCAGATTCGCAACCACCTGGGTAATCCGCAGGTAATCGCCGTAGATATAGGGGGTATGGGTTTCGTTGATGACCTGCAGCTTCAGCCCCTTCTCCTCCATGGGAATCCGGAACATATCCACGAACCGGGATATGTGCTCGCCCACGTCGATGATCTCCCGGTTTAAAATCACCTTGCCGCTCTCAATCCGGGACATATCCAGAATGTCGTTAATCAGGCTGAGCAGATGCTCGCCGGAGCGCCTGGACTTCTCCAGGGCATCCAGCACCCGGTCAGGATCGTCAATGTTCCGTCTGGCCAGTTCGATGAAGCCCAGGATGGCATTCATAGGGGTACGGATATCGTGGGACATATTCAGCAGGAAGATGGTCTTGGCCTGGCTGGCGCTGCGGGCATCCTCCAGGGCCTTTGCCAGGTCCTGACGGAGCTTGCGTTCCCGTCGTACGGTGTCGGTAATCTCCCGGGCAGACACCAGGAAGGCCTTCCGTTCCCCCACATAGATCAGGGAGTAGGCCATCTGGAAATAGAACCCCTGGGCAGCCAGATACACCGGCGGGGAATACCGGTCCGCCTCCGACAGTCTGCGGCGGATTTCCTCCACCCGGACGTAACCCATCAGCTCCTGCCTGATATTCTCATCCACCAGGGTGTCAAAAATGTAGCGCAGGGCTCCGGTATAGGTCCCCTGGGCCAGAATCTGATCCGAAAATACCCGGATCCGGTCATTCTCCGTCTGATGGGAGAGCACCTGCTCCGTTTCCCAGTCCAGAATCCAGTAGGCGGAAACACCGCTGGCAAGGGCCTGAATGACCCGCTGCTGGGTTTCGTAGGCCTGATCCTGAATCTTCTGCTGGGTGATGTCATAAACCGTCAGGGTGGCCACCACATCCCCAGTCTGGGAGTTCTGGGTCAGGATCACCTCCTGACGGCACCAGAAGAGCTTATTCTTCCGGGCCACTCGGATGACCTCGGTGATCCGGGTCTCCCCGGCGGCGAACCGGCCCAGCAGATGCTCCGGAAGGAACATCCGTTCCTTCTCCTCCTCGGTCAGGCCCACAATATTCCTGTTCCAGATCTGAACCGTATCGGAATACCGTCTGGAAGGGAGCCCTCCGCTGAGGAGCATGCTCTCCATGGTGATTTCGGGATTTTTAGGCACGGACAGCTCCAGGACAGTATCTCTCGTCAGGTTTACCACCATGAACTGCAGGGCGTTGGACAGCAGGGTGTTGCGGTAGCGGGTGGCGTTTTCCCGCTGGATTCGCAGGGCCTGCAGAGATTCGTGAACGCTGTGCTTCTGGAGCAGGACGAACACACAGCAAATGGCCAGAATCACACCATAGCCGTGAAGCTCCAGTCCGGGATCCAGCAGCTGCACTCCCTCTACAAACAGGACCGGAATCACCACACTGGACGCGGCCAGGGCTCTGCGCCGTACAAAAACGCTCTGGGATTTGTGCCGCAGGCCCAGGGATACTCCGGCGGAAATCACATAATACGAGGTGACCAGGAGCCGGTCCACGACATACCAGTCCCCGGGTTGATACGCATTGGCAGCATCCACCCGGAACAGCCACTCGGTCCAGATGGAGGCAACGGAAAGGGTTCCCAGCAGAATTCCGGGAAGCATCACCGCCAGGGTATTGCAGAACCGCCCGGTGGTCATCAGGTGCAGATATTGGAAGCAGGCATACCCCAGTATGGCGCACAGGCACCGGGATACAGCGCAGTAAATCCGGTGCTGCTGGACGCTTCCCCCCAGCAGCTGCCAGAAGGTGGAGCACTGGATGTAAAGCATCGCCAGGAAGATCAGCGCCAGGAACGCGTTTTTCTCTTTGGACTCCTGTTCGGAAATCATACCGCTGATCAGAATCAGCAGCAGGGCAACGCAAAACAGATTGCCGAAAATATACGCAAGTGCCGGCATGGTGAAACCTCCCTTCCCACTCTCAGCTTCGAAACCACACCATCCATACCCTTCAAAAGGCGTTTGTCCGGTTCTCGGTTATTATATCTGATTTCCCCTGCCGATGCAACTGCGATTAATTGTCTTTCCCTGCCGTTTCCAGTCGTTTCATGCCCTTTCCGGAAAAGCGCCGGTCTTGCATCCATGGAAAAATTATGGTATACTGCATGAAAATGGCAAAGGAGTATCACGCGGATGAAGCCCACACACGTACTGTTTGATCTGGACGGCACCCTGCTTCCCATGGATCAGGATGCCTTTGTAAAATCCTATTTTGGACTGCTGGCCCGGAAGATGGCCCCCCGGGGCTACGATCCCCAAACGCTGATCGACGCCATCTGGCGGGGAACCGGGGCCATGGTGGGAAACGACGGAAGCCGCACCAACGAGCAGGTCTTCTGGGAATGCTTTCAGGAGCGGTTCGGCCCCCGGGTCACGGAGGATATGCCCCTCTTTGAGGAATTCTACCGCACGGATTTTGAGCTGGCAAAAGAGAGCTGCGGCTATTCCGACCAGGCATCCCATACCATCGATCTGTGCCACGCGCTGGGCTTTCAAACCGCTCTGGCTACCAACCCCATCTTCCCTGCCGTGGCTACCCGGGCGCGGATCCGCTGGGCGGGGCTGAAAGAGGAGGACTTTGCCCTCATCACCACCTACGAGAACTCCCGCTCCTGTAAGCCGAATCTGCTGTACTACCGGGAGGTCACCGCAAAGCTGAGGGTATCGCCGCAGGCCTGCCTGATGGTGGGCAACGATGTTCAGGAGGACATGGTTGCCCGGGAGCTGGGGATGGAGGTGTTCCTGCTGACCCCCTGCATGATCAACAGGCAGGGCACGGACATTTCCCAATTCCCCCACGGCGATTTCCCGGAGCTGCTGCGCTTCCTGGAAAAATGCGCCCAATAATCCCAATCCACAGGTCAACCGGGCGATAAATTGTTGTTTGTAAGTGTGCGTCTCAAGTTTCCTGTCATTGCGAACCAGTCCGCTTAAGTGGTGTGGCAATCCCCCGGTTAGAGGGA
>JBJEYY010000242.1:0-6038 GCA_051887095.1 Faecousia sp.
ACTAACCGGGGGATTGCCACACCAGTCTGCGGACTGGTTCGCAATGACAGGTAATCAGGGCGCATCTCAACAAAAACCGATTTATCACGCCGGGGACAAACCAAAATCATCGGAAGGGAGGACGGCATCACGAAAAAAAGACTGCTTGCGCTGCTGCTTATCCTTGCTGTTGCCGCGGGGCTGGGCTTTGCCGGCACCTCCTATTTTGATTTCGTATCCCAGACCATTTACGAGGAGAGCACTGCCCACCTTACAGAGATTTTTCACCAGGCGAATCAGACGCTGTATAATCTGGTTTCGGTCAACTGGAGCCGGATGCGCATGTGGACGCCTTATCTGGAGAAAGTGAAAAGCGACGAAGAGATTGTCGCCTATGTGAATCATGCCCGGGAGGAAAGCAATTTCACGGATTTCTATTTCATCTCCCGGAACGGAGAATATCTGACCCTGTCCGGCGGCAGGGGCTATCTGGACCTGCGGGATCAGCTTGCGGTGCTGATGCTGGAGCGTCAGCCCATTGTGGTCAACTCCGTCGTCCCGGATCAGCCGGAGATTATGGTGTTCGCCATTCCCGCCGCGGAGGGCAGCTATCGGGGCTTTGACTATGAGGCCATTGCCATTACCTATAACAACTCCGACCTGGTGGAGAGCCTGAAAATCTCCGCCTTTGACGGACAGGCCAGCACCTTCGCGGTTCTGCCCGACGGCCGGATCGTTGTGGACAACGCCAGTGAGGATCTGAAGGATGTCCACAATCTCTTTGCGCTGCTGGAGGAGTCGGAATCCCTGACCGATGACGAGCTCACCGCTCTGCGGAAGGACTTCCTGGCCGGAAATCCCGGCTCGGTAGTCTTTGATGTGGGCGGCAGAAACTTCTATCTGGTGTATGAGTCCGCGAATTTTCAGAACTGGACGGTTCTGGGGATTGTACCCGCCGATGTGGTCAATGCCAGCATGAACAAGCTTCAGTACACCACCATGCTGGTGGTGTCGGGGATTTCCATCGCGCTGGCCCTGATGATTCTGCTGACGGTGGTCCAGCAGAACCGGCAGATGCTGAAACGCAAGGACAAGGAGTTGCTCTCCCGGGACGAGCTGTTCTCCAAGCTTTCCATCAATGTGGACGATGTGTTCCTGATGGTGAATGCGGAGGATCTTCGGGTGGAATATGTGAGCCCCAACATCGAGAAGCTGGTCGGAATCCCTCAGCAGCAGGTGCTCAGCGATATCCATGTGATCGAACAGCTGATCCGGCCGGACGAACGGGTGCACATTCTGGATCAGCTGTCGACGATTTTGCCCGGCCAGCAGCGGGAATGGGACCGGGAGTATATCCATCAGAAAACCGGCGAGGAGCTGTGGTTCCGGGTGGTCGTATTCTGCTCGGACATCCAGGGCGAGAAAAAATACATCCTGGACCTGTCCGACCGGACCAAGGACAAGCGCATCAATCAGGAGCTGGAGGACGCGGTCCATACCGCCCAGAGCGCCAGCCTGGCCAAGACCACCTTCCTGAACAATATGTCCCACGACATCCGGACTCCCATGAACGCCATCATCGGCTTTACCAACATTGCCATGAAGCAGGAGCCCAAGCCGGAGGTCCGAAACTGCCTGGAAAAGATCAGCGAAAGCTCCGAGCATCTGCTGACGCTCATCAACGATGTGCTGGACATCAGCCGCATCGAAAGCGGCAAGATCAAATTCGCCCCCGTCCCCGTGGATATTACAGAGGTCGTCGCTACAGTGACGAGCATTACATACGGGTTCCTGTCCAACCGGAATATCACCTTCCGCACCCATCTGGAAGCGCCGGAAACGCCCTATGTGATTGCGGACGCCGTCCGGATCCGGGAGGTGCTGGTGAATATTCTCGGCAATGCGGTGAAATTTACCGATGACGGCGGCACCATCACCTTTGAAACCAGTTATCATCCCGGCGCGGACCCGGATCATTTGACGGTGCGCTACCGTGTGGCCGATACGGGCGTGGGCATGACGAATGACTTTGCGGAGCATATTTTCGATGAATTCTCTCAGGAGGAATCCAGCGCAAGAACCCACTATAAGGGCTCGGGACTGGGCATGGCGATTTCCAAGCGGTATGTGGATCTGATGGGCGGCACCATCTCCGTGGAGAGCCAAAAGGGGGTGGGCTCCACCTTTGTCGTAGAGCTTCCTCTGGAGCTGACGGAGGAAAGCAAGGTTCCGAAGCTGGAGAAGCCCGCTGCCAGCATAGACCTTACAGGCGTGAAGCTCCTTCTGGCGGAGGATAACGACCTGAACGCGGAGATTGCCATGGTGCAGCTGGAGGAGCTGGGCATCCGGATCACCCGGGTCTCCGACGGCGATGAGGCCGTGACAGCCTTCCGGGACAACCCTCCGGGTACCTTCGACATGATCTTTATGGACATCATGATGCCGAAAAGGAACGGCTACGAAGCCACCCAGGCCATCCGCGCCACGCCGGACCGTCCGGACGCCCGGGAGATTCCCATCATTGCCATGACCGCCAACGCCTTCGCGGAGGATGTGCAGGCCTCCCTGGACGCGGGAATGAACGGCCATATTGCCAAGCCCATTGCCATAGAAGAGGTGGTCAAAGCCATCACGCGAAATATAACCAGTTAACTTTCCATACCTGTGACGGTGGGTGCTTCCGGCCAAAGAGCAAGGATACCGTACAAGCAGCATGCACAGGTAACTCAGCAGACAAATTGGTGTTTTCGCTTCGCTTCAAAGTTTCCTGTCATTGCGAACCAGTGCGCACACTGGTGTGGCAATCCCCCGGTTGAATGGAACCAGGTAACGATTACCACCAAGAACCGTAACAATCCCCGTTTTCCTGGGTGCTTTTCGGTACATTTCCCCTCTAACCGGGGGATTGCCACACCAGTCTGCGGACTGGTTCGCAATGACAGGTAATTTGCAGCGCGCCCTTTCAAACACCAATTTGTCGTTTGGCTTCCGAAAGCCGATGGCCTGATTCTTCATTTGTTTCCGGCCTTCCCCACGCAGCAAAGCGCCCCGCACGGTTTCGTGCGGGGCGCTTTGCGTTTCCTGCCCCAATTCGGACCGGAAGGCGGAGGGCTTTTGTCAGCCGGGGATGCAGTCGGCAAGCTTCAAGGCGAGTTCTATGGTGCCCACCTGGTAGCCGCAGGTTCCGTAATAGCCCCGGTGGGTGGAATCGGTGAGCACCAGCAGCGGCCACACCCCCGGCTCCAGGAACAGCTTCCGGGCCAGCAGGGCCGCGTCGGCGGGGAAGCTGTTATAGAAAATCCCGGCCTCGGGCACCGCCGCCAGGGCCCTTGCCAGGGTGGGGTCGGCAAGCTCCCGGGGGTCCCGCAGGACGTAGATAAGCCTCAGCTTCCGGGAAAGCCTCCGGCGGAGGTCGGCCCCGGCGGCGATGATCTCGTTGAGAATATGCTCCGTGGGCTCCTTGCCCACGTCCAGGTAAATCAGGATGGTCCGCTCCTTTAAGAATGCTTCGGAGGGGATCGGTTCCCCGTCCGCTGTTTGCAGCCGGAAAGGCGGCAGATGCGCGCTGCTGAGCATTTTCTCCGGGGCGGCCTCCCGCAGCTCCAGGGGAAGGGTAACGTCCTCTCCTCTGCCCAGGGTGAACCGGGTCATCCGGCACAGCTGGCTGCCGTTGGGAAGGCGGTTGGAGGTCAGCAGCCGGTATTCCCCCGGCGCCAGGGACAGGGAAAGGGGTTGGACACAATCCGGGCCCTTCAGGGGAAGATACCGGCCTTCCTCCAGCCGGGAGAGGGTGTAGCTGTTATCATAGACAAACCGCTGTCCCCCCTGGGGCAGCAGGCGCAGCGTGGCTGTGGGAGCCTCCGCCGTGACGGTGTGGTAGGCCCCGTCCCGGAAATATTCCGCGCCCCCATCCGTGGGGCTTATCCGGGCGGGAACGCCCAGGGTCCGCAGCACGGCCACGAACAGGAGCCTGCGTCCCTGCTCGTCGGCGTGCCCCAGCTTCAACGCCGCGGTGGGCTGGAGGGAGAGGGCCGGATAAAAGCGCAGACCCCCCTCCGGGAAATGGGTGCGGATATAGGCCATCAGGGACCGGGGATGGCGGCGGAAGCGCTCTTTTTGTTCCTCCGAAAAGGCCTCTGCGATGGGAAAGCGCCAATCGTCCAGCATTTCATTTTGAATCCGAGGGCAGAGAATTTCCTCCACGAAATGGGGTTCCTGCCGGAATGGCAGCGCCGCCTTCAGGTGGGAGCGCAGCAGCGCTGCCGGGGTATCCCGGTAGTCCTTGGTCTCCAGGGAGCGAAGCATGGCCATGTATAGGGGGCGCTCCTCCGCCGCCGCGGTCTGATAGAGGCTGTACAGCTGGGGGGCGTTTCCCCCGGCCAGACGGAGAATTTCCCGCCAGTCGGCATCCAGCGCGTCGTATTCCGGAAGATACCAGGAAGAAATCCGCTCTGTCCGGAGGGCGGCGCAGCGGGCCAGGACTTTCTCGTTCTCCGCCCGCTGCTCAGCTGTCACCGCAGTGGGATGAACCGGCGAGGCGGGAGGCGCATAGCAGTCAAAGCAGACAATCTCCCCGGGACCGTCCTGGGATGCCAGGGTGAGGGTGAGGGTGACGGTGGTGTCGGAGGAAAGGGTAAGTTCCCCGGAGGCGAACCATTCCCCGGTCTGTGCCTCCAGACGGACGCTCACATGCCCCAGCCGGATACTGCACAGTCCCTCCCGGTCGGTTTCCAGGCAGGCAACGGGCCGCAGGGCGGCGGCGTTCACCACATCCACCCAAACCCGTACTCCCGGAAGGGCCTTCCCGTCGGCGCCCTGCACCCGGACGGTCAGCTCCGAGGCGGGGGCGTAGCGGTCAATCACATTGTACAGCCGGCAGCAGCCCTCGCTGGAAATGCACCGGTCCGGGGCCGTGGCCTCCCCGGTGAATTCAAAGAACCGGCGGTAGCAGGCCGCCGGGGCGCGGCTGGCGGCATCGGGAAACCAGCCCCGGTCCAGGACGGGCTCCGGCTCACAGGCCCCCAGAAAATGCCAGCGGCCCTCCGCGTAAGCCTCCACCCAGGCGTGGTTGTCATCGCAGTGGGCCCAGTAGGGAACGTAGATCTGTCGGGCCGGGATTCCCACGCTGCGCAGGGCCGTCACGGTGAAGGTGGATTCCTCACCGCACCGGCCGGTGCCGCTGCGGTAGGCGGTCAGGGGGCTTTCGGTGCGGTCATTGGAGGCCTGATAGGTCATCTGTTCCGCGCACCAGCGGTTGACCTCCAGCACGGCCTCCGTCTGGCCCAGCCCGGACAGCCGGGGGGCCAGCTGCCGGTAGAAGAAGCCCCGGCAATCCTCTAAGTTTTCCGAGTTGACGCGGGGGTAAAACACAAAGTGCAGAAACAGGTCCTCCGGCAGCTCCCGGCAGTAGGGACTTTCCGCCCGAAGAAAGAGGGCGTGGCGCACATAGCCCAGAATGGTTTCCATCGGCACACCGGCCGTGTCGGAGGCGGGCAGGGTGCCGTAGGCCAGCTGGCAAAGAACGGCCTCGTCGTGAGAAAGACCCTCCAGGCTGGGCAGCGGTGCCGGAGCGGCCTGCCAAACCCGGAGGGCATAGCGATGTAATTCCTGACTGAACAAAGTTCGGTCCCCCTTATGTTGGTTGATTGACAATGAATGTGCCTATCGGCTTCACGCAGCAGTGTGGCAAATTGGTGGGTACCTCTAAAAACTACCCTTTTGGGTTTTGGACGGATCTTTTGCCCTCACAATGCGTTTTGAAAATACCGCAATACATCCAGTATTCCGGAATTTCCAAAACTTTTGTGAGAACATAATCTCTCGTTCAAAACCGCAAAAAGTAGTTTTTAGAGGTCGCCTGGTGTTTGTAAGGGTGCACCTCAAATTACCTGTCATTGCGAACCAGCGCGCACGCTGGTGTGGCAATCCCCCGGATAGAGGGGAAACGGAACGAAAACCACCCTAAATTCCCGGTAAAAAAAGAAGAAACGTGACAAAAAGTGGTCTAAAACCTTGGGGGATTGCCACGCCAGTGTGCGCACTGGCTCGCAATGACAGCA
>JBJEYY010000243.1:0-6007 GCA_051887095.1 Faecousia sp.
TGATGCTATTTGGCTTCAAAACGTCCAAACACACAAACTTTTTCATTGAGGCAAGACATTTTTTCAGAGTACCCCTTATCCGTTCTCCTTCACCCATTCCACGGCGCACTCCGCGAAGGCTTCCACGGCCGGGGAAACCGTACCCTGGGGCAGGGCCAGCGCAATGGTTCTTGTTGCCCTGGGCTGAAGCGCGCGCAGCTCCACGTTCTGAGCTCTCCCCCGAACCAGCAGCTCAGGAACAATGGAAACCCCCAGCCCCCGCTCCACCATGGCAATCACGGCATAATCATCCTTGGTGGTGTAGCGAATATTCGGCGTAATGCCCGCTCTGTCCAGGGCCCGGTGGATATCATGATCGGAGCTCTGGGGCAAGCTGATAAACGGTTCCCGGCCCAGCTTTGCCGCATCAATTCTTGCCTGGGCCGCAAGCGGATGCCCCTTGGGAAGAATTGCCATCAATTCATCCTCCGCCAGTGGGATTGCCCGGGTGTTCTCCGGTTCCGGAAGGGTCACAAACGCCAGATCCACGGTTCCGTCCCGCAGCCACTGGGCCACATCAAAATAGTCCCCATTGAACATCTTCAGCTCCACCTGGGGATGGAGGGCCTGGAATGCCTGAATCATCCCCGGCAGCCAATGCACCGCCACACTGGTAAAGGCCCCCAGTCGAACGGTCCCCGTGTCCGCGTTGCGGATATCCGCGATCAGGGCCTCCACTTCCCTGTTCTGCCGAAGGACCGCCTCCATCTTCGGAAGGAGCAGCGCCCCCGCTTCCGTAAGTGACACACCACCCCTGCCCCGCTTCATCAGACAGAATCCATATTCCTCCTCCATGGCACTGAGCACATGGCTGATCCTGGACTGCGTGGAATCCAAAGCCTCGGCAGCCTTGGTCAGGCTGCCCAGCTCCGCAGTTTTGACAAACGCCTCATATTGTTTGATACTCACGGAAATCTCTCCATTCATGCGGATAATTCATGCTGTCTTGCTCTTTTTGTATATTATAACAGATTTCCACTCCTTTGGCAATCGTTTTTTCTATCCCACCATCAGAAAATCGGGGTTGCATCCAGAGAAGAAACAACGTATAATCTAGATATATCAAAAAGCGCATATTAACATGAATTATTTTCATGTAAAGGAGAGGGACATATGTTTAACACGGAACTGCTGGTTTTCATCGCCTATTTTCTTTTCATGCTGGGGATCGGTCTGGTCTTCTTCTTCAAATCCAAGGGCGGCGGCGAGAAGGACTACTTTCTGGGCGGCCGGAAAATGGGAGCCTGGGTTTCCGCCCTGTCCGCCGGAGCCTCGGATATGAGCGCATGGGTCCTCATGGGACTGCCCGCCTCGGTCTACGCGGCCGGTATGGGACAAACCTGGATCGCCATCGGTCTTGCAATCGGCTATGCCCTCAGCTGGATTTTTGAGGCTCCCAGACTGCGCAGATTTTCCATTGTTGCCAAGGACTCCATCACCATTCCCCAATATCTAACCAATCGCTTTCTCTCCCGCAGCAAGCTTCTGCAGCTTCTGTGCGCTCTGATTTTCCTGGTTGCTTACACCATTTATGCGGCATCCAGCATCAAAGCCTGCGGCACCCTGTTTCACACGGTAATGAACATCGATGCAGGCAAAGCCATGTACATTGCCGCCTTCATCATTGTTGCTTACACCTTCCTGGGGGGCTTTTCCGCCGTCTGTTGGACGGATTTCTTCCAGGGGCTGCTGATGCTTGCGGCGCTGCTCATCGCGCCGATCTTCGCGCTGTCGCTGATCAATTCCGGTGCCATGGGCCAGGCCGCTCCCCTTCCCGACGGCTACTTCCGCTTCGCGACCTCCTGGCAGGATATTGTATCCGGCCTGGGTTGGGGACTTGGCTATTTCGGAATGCCCCATATCATCATTCGCTTTATGTCCATCAAGTCCGAAAAGGAGCTGCGCAAATCCAGCGTGATCGGAATCTCCTGGACAATCATTATACTGGTCATGTCCGTCGTCGCGGGCGTTGTAGGCAGAGCTTTCCTGGGTGAGATTTCGGATTCCTCTACCGTTTTCATTACCATGGTTCGGAAAATCTTCCCCGCACTGGTTTCCGGCCTGCTGCTGTCTGCCATTTTGTCGGCAGCCATGTCCACCGCGGACAGCCAGCTGCTGGCCTCCGCCTCCGCCTTCGCCAGCGATGTCTACAAGCCCCTGCTGCGGAAAAACGCCTCCGACCGGGAAATGCTGTGGGCCGGCAGAATCGTGGTGCTGATCATTGCTCTGGTCGCCCTTTTCATCGCCTCCAACCCCAATTCCGGAACCATCATGGGCCTTGTGGAAAACGCCTGGGGCGTATTTGGTGCTGCCTTCGGCCCGGTGATCCTGCTGAGTCTGTTCTGGAAGCGGCTGACCTTTGCCGGTGCCGCCGCCGGAATCATTGCAGGTGCCGGCGTGGATATCCTGTGGCTGGTGTTCCTGTCCGGCACCGGGATCTACGAAATCGTTCCCGGCTTTGCAGCTGGCTTTGCCGCCGCAGTGTTGCTTTCCCTCTGCGGCCAGAAACCCGGTGAAGACGTTGAGGCCATGTTCGACCGTGCCGCGCATACGCTGAATAACGAAGTATCGTGAAAACCGTCCCCTGGCTCACCCGGAACATGAGCCGGGGGATTTTCTTGTCTGATTTCTCCCTTCCCTTTTGGGGCAAACTGTGCTATGATACCCTCCGATACTGTTTTGAAAAGGAGATACTATGTCTGCCATATCTGAAATTCTGGCCCGGGAGCTGAATCAGAAGCTGGAATATGTGGAAAATGTCATCACCCTCATCGACGAGGGAAACACCATTCCTTTTATTGCCCGCTACCGCAAGGAGCTCCACGGTTCCATGGACGATACCACGCTGCGCAGCCTGGAAACCCGGCTTACCTATCTGCGCAACCTCCAGACCCGCCGGGATGAGGTGAAGAAATCCATCGAGAATCAAGGAAAACTCACCCCCGAGCTTGACGCCGCCATCGAAGCCGCCTCCACCATGACGGAGGTGGAGGACCTGTACCGGCCCTATAAGCAGAAGCGCCGCACCCGGGCCACCGTTGCCCGGGAGAAGGGTCTGGACCCCCTGGCTGCCGCCATCTTCGCCCAGGAGGGCGCCGACCCCGCAAAGCTGGCGGAAAGCTACCTCGACCCGGAAAAGGAAGTCAATACCGTGGAGGAGGCCCTCCAGGGCGCCAGCGACATCATTGCGGAGAATCTTTCTGACGATGCCTCCATCCGCAAAGCCCTTCGGGAACTGGTCATGCGCAGAGGAAGCCTCAGCTGTAAGGCCGAGGACCCGGAGCAGGAAACGGTGTATAAGCTCTACTACGATTTCTCCCAGCCCATATCCCGGCTGCTGGATCACCAGATTCTTGCCATCAACCGGGGGGAAAAGGAAGAGGTCCTGAAGGTCACCGTATCCCTCCCCGGCTCCGAGGGCCCTGCCCTGGTCTGCCGTGCTGCCCTGAAGCCCACGGCCCATGTCTGCCCCGTGGTGCGTGCTGCCGCCGAGGATGCCTACGAGCGGCTGATCTTCCCATCCATCCAGCGTGAAGTGCGAAACGACCTGTCCGACCGGGCCTACGGAGGCGCCATTCACAATTTTGCTCTGAACCTGAAGCCCCTGCTGATGCAGCCTCCCGTAAAGGGCTTTGTGACCATGGGCCTGGACCCCGGCTACCGCAACGGCTGCAAGGTGGCCGTGGTGGACCCCACCGGAAAAGTTCTGGCCACATCCGTGGTCTATCCCACCTTCAGCGAGAAGAAAAAGCAGGAGGCCATCACGGTTCTCTCCGGCCTGATGCGCAGGCATTCCGTCCGCCACATCGCCATCGGCAACGGCACCGCCTCCCGGGAGACCGAGGCCATGACCGTGGAGCTGCTGTCCCAGTTCCCCGAGGCTTCCTACGCCATCGTCAACGAAGCCGGGGCCTCCGTCTACTCCGCCTCTCCCCTGGCTGCCGAGGAATTCCCGGAGTATGATGTGAATCTCCGCTCCGCGGTGTCCATTGCCCGCAGACTCCAGGACCCTCTGGCGGAGCTGGTGAAGATCGATCCGAAAGCCATCGGCGTGGGCCAGTATCAGCACGACTGCCCCCAGAAGGAGCTGGATGCCGCCCTGGGCGCGGTGGTGGAGGACTGCGTCAACTCCGTGGGCGTGGATGCCAATACCGCCTCCCGGAGCCTTCTCGAGCAGGTTTCCGGTCTGACCTCCGCCACGGCCAAGAACATTGTGGCCTACCGGGAGGAGAACGGTCCCTTCACCAGCCGTACCCAGCTGAAGAAGGTTCCCAAGCTGGGCCCCAAGGCCTTTGAGCAGTGCGCGGGCTTCCTCCGGATTCCCGAGAGCAAGGAGCTGCTGGACAACACCGGCGTCCACCCGGAATCCTATGCCGCCGTGAAGGCCCTCTTAAAGTTGCTGGGCTGTGCTGACCCCCGGGAAATTCCGGAAAAACTGGAAGCCTACGGCGTTTCCAAAGCCGCCGGGGAGCTTTCCCTGGGCGAGCCCACCCTGCTGGACATCGCCAAAGAGCTTCGCAAACCCGGCCGGGACCCCCGGGACGAGCTTCCCAAACCCATCTTGCGGAAAGACGTGCTGGAAATGAAGGACCTGAAACCCGGTATGGAGCTCACCGGCACCGTCCGGAACGTCATCGACTTCGGCGTATTTGTGGACATCGGCGTCCATCAGGACGGCCTGGTCCATATCTCCGAGGTGGCAAACCGCCGCCTGCGCCACCCCAGCGAGGTAGTCAAGGTGGGCGATATTGTGAAAGTGGTCGTCCTTTCCGTAGATGAAAAGCGCCACCGCATCAGCCTGTCCATGAAACAGGCAGCCAAATAATCCCACTCCCTCCCCCGAACTATCCTTCGGGGGAGGTTTTTCATTCCCACCGCCGGGAACGATAAATTGTTTATCGCACTAAAAAAGAAGCTGTCATTGCGAGCCAGTGCGCACACTGGCGTGGCAATCCCCCATGGATTTAGGTCACTTTTCGTTCCGTTTCCCCGTTTTCCGGGGGATTGCCACACCAGCGTGCGCGCTGGTTCGCAATGACAGTTCTATTTTAATGTGTCAAACAACAATATCTCGCTCTTTCCTTTCAAACCAACCATCACAGTATGATAATTCCTTCGTCCACTTTCTGATAAATATTTCATTCTTTTTGTATTACATACTTGACATTATATCAGCTATATGTTATATTCCCTTCAGAATCGAGGTGACAACATGGGCAAAAATCTATCGGTTAAATCCGCGCGGGCAGCCCGGGACATGACCCAGAAGCAGCTTGCCGACGCGGTGGGCGTATCCCGCCAAACCATCAACGCCATCGAGCAGGGGGAATACAACCCCACCATCCGTCTGTGCCGGGCCATCTGCCGGGCACTGGGAAAAACACTGGACGAATTATTTTGGGAGGATGATGAACAATGAAAAAATCAAACCTGGACGAAATGCAGGAGCAGGCCCTGCTGAAAATTGAGCACTACGGCTGCTGGCTGGCTTTCTGGGGCCTGCTGGCTGTCATGGCGATCCAGGCGCTGCTGGGGGTTGCCTTTTCTTCTCTCCTGGGCGAATGGATCGTGTTTATGGTGCTGTGCGCATATATCGTAGTTTCCTGTCTGCGTCATGGCATCTGGGATCGGTACCTGAAGCCCAATCTGAAAACGAACTTACTCGCCAGCATTCTGGCAGGTTTGGCTGTAGGAGTCTTTTCTATGCTCCTGTTCCATGCCAATGAAACAGAGTTCCTGGACTACCTGCTCATCGGGGCGATTTCCACCATTCTGGTTTTTGTACTTTGCTTCCTTGCACTGACCGTCTTCACCGCTCTTTACAAAAAGCGCCGTGAAAAGCTGGATCAGGAATAAGATAGACCTTCGCAAAAACGATATTCGCGACGCCTGAGGAAACCATTCTTTCCTCAGGCGTAACTATTCAGTAGCCCATAGGAAGAAAAGTTTTCCACAAGGCAAAATGACG
>JBJEYY010000244.1:0-28181 GCA_051887095.1 Faecousia sp.
TGTATCAGATTTATTTCCGTGATACCTTTTATTGCGGGTTGCCGGAGGCAGAGGCTGCGGACAAGCTGCTGACACAACTGAAAGTGCTCTTGGATGTGCCGGAGGCAGAGGAAGCGCTTCTGACTGAGAAGCTTCAATCAGTATTTGAGGCAAATGGCTATCATGCGCTTTTCGGGAAAACCCAGGGCTATTATGGCCCCTATGTCTGGAAGGATACCGTTCCTACCGTTTACAGCGTAGAGCTGCCGGACGGAACGGCGGAATATACAGTCAACATTCTCAAAGGTTTCGTATTTCGAAGCTGGATGGATTACCTGCCTTCGGTCGGTTCGGAACGGGTGGCTGGGCTTCGCCCGATGGAACAATCAACTGTATTGAGCAGGCCTATGATTTTGAAAGCGAGCGGTTTCTCGTTTCACTTCTGAAGCATGAAGCACAGCATACCATAGATATGAAACAATTCCCGGGAATCCTCCCCGCGGAGCTGGAATACCGGGCAAAACTTGTGGAACTCCATTACTCCAGCGATTTAGAATTGCTGCAAAAGTTCTTATCGGCAGCGGATGAAAGCAGATCAAGTGACGGTCATGCGGTAGCTTCTGCGAGGATCAAACTCGAGTTTGCAGATACGGATCAAACGAAGCTCTCCCGCATCCAGACACGGGCACTGGAACTGCTTCATGCACATACGAAAAAAATGGGAAAAAATATGGCAATCAAACAACAGTATCCAACGATTGACTACAGCAAATTCCAGTTTGTCGAACAAACAAAAGTGCACTTCTATACGGGTATCTCCCGTATATGCGCTCTATGAGACTGAACAGCCCGGGCACCTGAATGTCCGGGCTGTTTTGCGTCATTTCGTTCCGAACGAGGGGCTGGTCTCGCCTGCCGTCTCGGTCGGTGCTTCAAAGCGTTTCACGCTTTAAGGTCTCCACCGGAGGCCCGCACCCCCTTGCGCCGCGAAAGTGGCTATCCTTACATACTTGGTCAGCAGAAACGGTTTTGCAAAAAGAAACGGCGTGACCGAAGCCACGCCGTCCCTCGAAAACCAATGGTTTTCAGATTTTGAATTATAACTGTCTTACGAACACCCCGCTAACCCCGGAGGTTTTTTATAGCAAATCATAAGCAATTCTGGGACTTCCATCAGCAATATGGATGATCCCGCAGGGAACAAATCCCTCTTTTTTCACGGCTCCCTGCATCACACGGTTATCCTCGTGGGTGTCAATTCTCAGATAGCTGATTTGTTCCCGGCAAAACCCAATGCAGGCGTGGAGGATTCCTCCGCTTCCGTCCCCGGCAATTCGGTGAATGGTTCCGTAGGGAGCGCTGCTTCTCCACCCGTTTCCCTGAATCACCCGGTAGGTCGGGTCCTCTCCCAGAAAAAAGGCAAATACACCGTGAATTCGCCCTTCTCCGGAAAGCACATACAGGTTTCCCTCCCGAATATCCTGCTCCAGCAGCTGTCTGGGAGGGTGTGCATTTTTCCACTGATTGGGATTGCCGGTTTTTGCCATAAAGGCTCTGGCTCCGGCATAGATTTCCAGAATTGTCGGAAGGTCTTCCGGGCGTGCCTTCTTGATTTCATACTCCATAAGCTGCTTCTCCATTTTTCACATGAATTACTTTTCAAACCGGGGATATACTACAGGAAAACAAGGATTCCCTGGGGAGCTGAGTCGAAAACCTTCCTTCCCATGGCATCCCATAAAGAGGTGTATCCATGGAAAACCACAAACGGGGCCGGCAGAGCTTCGCCCTTCCGGAGCCGCCTGTCATCACGGCCTGGTCCAGTGTGGCCGGGAAGAAAGAGTCGGAAGGCCCCCTGGGCCATACCTTTGACGAAACGTCCAAGGACACATATTTCGGCCAGTCCACCTGGGAACAGGCGGAGAAATATATGCAGCAGCAGGCCCTCCGGATTCTCGCGCGCAAGGCCGGAATTCCGCAGGAGAAATTTGGTCTGGTATTCTCCGGCGATTTGCTGAATCAGTGCATCGGTTCCTCTTTTGCCCTCCGGAACACCGGGATTCCCCACATCGGCCTGTATGGCGCCTGCTCCACCATGGCAGAGAGCCTGCTTATGGCCTCCATGGCAGTAGCAGGAGGCTTTACCGACAATGCCGTTGCCATGACCTCCTCCCATTTTGCCTCCTCTGAGCGGCAGTACCGTTTTCCCCTGGGCTACGGCGGTCAAAGAACGCCATGTGCCCAATGGACGGTGACCGGTTCCGGCGCGGCCCTGGTATGCTCCCAGGGCCAGGGCCCGAGGATCACAGCCTGTACCATCGGAACCGTAACAGACTTGGGAATCAAGGATGCCAACAACATGGGTGCAGCTATGGCACCCGCTGCCTATTCCACCATCCGGGCCCATTTTGAGGATCTGAAAATCGGGGCGGAGGACTTTGACCTTATCGTCACCGGAGACCTTGGCCAGTTGGGCAAAGAAATGCTCCTGGAGCTCGCCCGGAGGGACGGTATATCCCTGGGCGGCAAGCTGACGGACTGCGGTACGCTGGTGTTCGACAACACAAAGCAGGACGTTCACGCCGGAGGCTCCGGCTGCGGCTGCAGTGCCATCACCCTCTGCGGCGACCTTCTGGGAAAGCTCTCCTCCGGAAAGCTGAAAAAAATCCTGTTCTGCGGTACAGGGGCGCTGCTCTCCCCCACCTCCACCCAGCAGGGCCTTCCCATCCCGGGCGTCTGCCACGCGGTTTCCCTGAAAGGAGGGAAGGATTGATGGATTATGTAAAAGCCTTTCTGATCGGAGGAGCACTGTGCCTCATTGGCCAGATCCTCATCGACAAAACCAAACTGACCCCCGCCAGAATTCTGGTCAGTTATGTGGTGGCGGGTGTCATTCTTGGCGGTGTCGGTTTATACCGGTATCTGGCGGATTTCGCGGGGGCGGGCGCCACCGTCCCCCTGACGGGCTTTGGCTACAATCTGGCCAAGGGTGTAAAAGAAGCAGTGGAGAAGGATGGTTTCCTGGGTATCTTCACCGGGGGTCTCAAAGCCTCCGCAGGCGGCATTACCGCTGCAATTCTGGCAGGACTGCTAAGCAGTTTGATATTCAAAGCGAAGGATAAATCCTAAAAATTGGGGCATGCTAGTGTAGCGGCAAACGCCGCATTAATCAAACGGAGGACAAAAAGATGAACAATCAGAATAAGAACCAGACTCAGAACAACGAGCAGACTCAGAGCCAGAACAGAAACGAGAACCGAAACGAGAACAAAAACGAGAACCGCACCGAGAACAGAAACTCCCGCTGACGGTTCCTTACTTCGGCACAGTTATGCTCCCGGAACACCTGCGGAGCGTCCCACAGAATTCGGGTCACCCTATCCGGGTGGCCCGATATTTATATGGTGACAAACCGGTCCAGACGGAAGAAATAGAGATACCTCGCTTTCACAGGCATTTCATAGATTCGGCTCAGGGCGTCGCAGTAGGTCATAATCTGTCCCCTGTACCGCTCCGTCGCGGCAGCCAGGGTGTCCTCGGTTACCGCGTCGGTTTTGAAGTCAATCACAGTAATTCCGTCCGCCTCCAGCAGCGCACAGTCCACAACACCCTGCAGCAGCACCCATTCTCCCTCCAGAGAATCCCCGTAGTGCTCCGCGCTGTCGAGAATGGAAAATTTGAACTCCCGGATACAATTCACTCCGCCAAGGAGCTTCTGTCCCAGATTACTCCGGAAGAACGCTTCTATCTTCCCGCAGTTGACCATACGCCCTTCCTCTGCGGTGAGCAGCTTCCGGTCAACAAGTTTATGAACCTCTCCACGGATGGAGTCCTCGTCCGTGCACCGTTCGAAGGGCAGGTACTGCATAGCCTTGTGAATGGCGTTTCCGTAGGTTTTCCCCCCCGCTTCCCCGGCAATAAAGGACGGTTTTCTCCATTGCTTCCAGGGCCGTGCCTGCTGGCGGGTATCCTCCGCCGCCTCCTCATCCTTGGCCCTCCCCTTTCTTCCTGTGGCTGTCTGCTTGGAGGGCGCCTGGGTCGCGGCGGTATGGGCATAATGAAAAGCCAGCGCACTTTCCAGCCGTTCCAGGGAGCCTTCCGGCATCCCGGCAGGCTGCTCCTCGGAAAGGACTGTCCCGGAGGCCTCCCCGGTTGCCTGGGTCACCTCAATTTTCCACGGATACTCCGAACCGCTTGTGCTGGTGATACATCCGGCCAGATTCAAAAGCTGTCTCGCCTCCGTGCGGCCCATAGCCGTCAGCATCACCCAGTCTCCCGGGCATTGGGCGTCGGCGCACAGCAGCGTCCCATGGTCGTAATCCTTCCGAAGAGCGATATTTTTAAGGTCCGCCTCCAGATTCCGGGAGGCATAGGTCATCACAAGCCTGTCCTTTGCCCGGGTCATGGCCACATACAAAACCCGCATCTCCTCGGACAAACCCTGCGCCGCCATTTTTACGGCGATAGCCCTCTTGGCTATGGAGGGATAACGAATTCTGCTGGTGTTGTCCGCAACGGAAAGTCCCAGGCCAAGCTGCTGGTCGCAGAGAATCTGCGCCCTCAGGCTTTCCGTGTTGAACTCCCGGGAAAGGCCGCAGAGGAACACCACAGGAAATTCCAGGCCCTTGGACTTATGAATGCTCATAATGGTCACACCACCGGTATCGGCAGCTTCCGTAATCAGTCCCTTTTCCTCCCGGCTGTCCAGGTACTCCAGGAACTGTCCCAAATCCCGGGTATTCCCCATTTCAAACTCCGACGCCAGCCGGAAAAAGCTGCGAAGATTGGATAGTCTTGCCGCGCCCCCCGGCATAGAAGCGTATACGCTGTCCAGCCGGGTAAGAAGAAAGCACCGCTCCAGAAGCTGGCTCAGGGGCATCCTCCCCGCGTCGGCGCGCAGGGTATTGAGCACGGTCAAAAAGTCCTCTGCTTTGGGATTTTCCCACTGGGTAAGGGCATCGTATACCGATCCCCTTTTGTCCACGCTCCGCAGGGCGGCAAGATCATCGGCAGTGAATCCAAAAACCGGGCTTGCCAGGGTGCTGACCAAGGGAATATCCTGCCTGGGGTTCATCACCGTCCGCAGCAGGGACCGCAGCGTCCCCACCTCCTCAGTCCGCAGCAGATCCATGCCGCCCCCTGTGGAGCATGGGATCCCCCGCTCCTCCAGAGCCCGCTGAAAACGACTTCCCACGGAACCGGGAGAACGCAGAAGAATCACAATATCCTCGGGCCTGACCGGAACCAGGCCGTCCTTTCCGCGAATGAGCGTCTTTTCATCCAGCATGGATCGGATTTTCTCCGCGGCAAAGGCCGCTTCCTCCGCATAGGTATCCTCCCGAATCTCCAGTGCGTACAGCTCCACGCCAGGACTTCCCAGGGGAGCGTGTGGCACTCCCTCCCGGAGGGCCTCCTCCTGGGTATACCGCAAACCGCCCACTTTGGTGCTCATGCAGCTTGCAAAAACCGCGTTGACTCCTTCGATTACCTCCGCTCCGGAACGGAAGTTATGGCTCAGAAGAACCTTTCTTCCCTCCCCCGGCCCGGCGGAGTCGGCGGGCGCGTACTCCCGGTACTTTTTCAGGAAAATCCCGGGATCCGCAAGACGGAATTGGTAGATGGACTGCTTTACATCCCCCACCAGGAAGCAATTCTGCTTTTTTCGGCTGAGGGCATCGAAAATCGCGTCCTGAACACCGTTGGAATCCTGGTATTCATCCACCATGATCTCCCGAAACCGGTTCCCGATCTCCATTGCCGCCGCGGTGATGCCGCTGCGGTTTTTTCCCAGCAGCAGGTCCAAAGTCCGGTGCTCCAGGTCGCCGAAATCCAGAATCCGTCTGCCCTGTTTCGCCGCCTGATACCGCCGGGAGAACTCCCGAACCAGCGCCACCAGCCCCCGGGTCCCGTCAGCGGATTGCTCCAAATCCTCCAGAACCTTGCCGGAGGGATCGGAGAAACTCCGCAGCTTGCGTTCCAGGCCCTTCTTGCAGGCGTTTCTCACCGCCTTGACCCGTTCCGCCAGCTCCAAATCCACGTTTTTCCTGGGAAAAACCAGCCGCCCGTAATCCAGATTCCTCCGCTCCACCACCTCGTCCCAGGTCCGGCTTCCCCGCAGGGCCTCCAGCTGGCGCAGAGTGTCCGTCAGGTTCCCGGCGGCCTTTGCCAGCTCGGGATTCTCTCCCAGCTGACGGGCGCATGCCTCCATCACCGGCAGCTGCATATCCAGGTAGGAGAAAAGGTCCTCCATCAGATAGTTTCCCCATACCGTTTCCCCCGCATCCCGGATTCCCTCCGTATCGGCAAAGGAGAGGCACCCGTCCAGCCAGCCTTCCGGGTCCAGATGGCACCGGGCGCTGTCAAACACCTTCTGGACAATCTCCGGAACCAGCCTATCATCCCGTCCTAAGCCCTGGGAATCCACAAAGGCGCAGAAATCCGCATCCTCTTCCGCCTTTTCGTAGGCATCATCCAGAAGCGCCTCCATTACCTCCTGGCGTATTTGGAGGCATTCATTCTCGTCCGCCACCCGAAAATCCACCGGAATGTCCAGTCTATAGGCGTATTCCCGGAGAATATCCGAGCAGAATCCGTGGACCGTGGAGATTTTTGCCAGGTACAGCCGCTGCATCTGCCTCTGCAGATGCATATTTTCCGGCTCCTGGGCGATGCGCTGGGTCAGCTTCTCCGCGATCTTCCCCCGGAGCTCCGAAGCGGCGGCTTTCGTGTATGTAATAATCAGAAATTCGTCCAGATTGGCAGGATCGGAGCCGTCCGTCAGATAGGAAAGCAGCCGGTCCACCAGAACCTTTGTCTTTCCGGAGCCTGCGGCCGCGCTGACCAGCAGCTTTCCGCCCCGGTTGTTCACAGCAGTTTCCTGCTGGGGTGTGAGCTTATCCGCCATGACGCCGCACCTCCTTTTCCACTTCCTCCCAGAACCTCTGGGCCGTCATTGCTTTGTAATTCCTGCGTCCCTGATCATCGTCCGCCCTGTGGCAGATGCTGCCATAGGGACAGAAGGCGCAGGCGTTGTGGGATGTGCCCCGCGTATAGGGATTGGCCTCCACGTTTCCGCAGGCGATATCCTCCACCATTTCCCCCACCAGACGGAAAACATATTTCTCCAGCAGCTTCAGCTGCTCCCGGTCCGCCAGGTCTCCCGTAAGGGTTCCGTCCTTTTTGACACTGCAGCACAGCCGGCTGGGGGCATCCCCCGGCTCCATGGCGTGGATAACCGCTTCATCCTCCAGGAGAATACCTTTCCGCTTCCACTGGGCCTGCCGGGCGGCCTCCGCCTGTTCCGGGGTAAGAGCCCCGTCGGATGGCAGATAGGGACAACGGGCCGGGAAATACTGAACTCCCGCCGGAACAGCTCCGTCACCCAGGATCGCTCCTCCATCGGTCCTCAGGGCAAAAAGGTACAGCAGCATCTGCAGTCCCACGCCGTTGAAGATATCACAGTAGTCAAAGTCCTTCTTCCCTGTCTTATAGTCCACCACCCGGTAGTAGCTGCTCCCGCCGCTGAACCAGGTATCCACCCGGTCCACAAAGCCCCGGAGCAGGGCGTTCATCTGTCCGTTGGGAATGGGAATAGGGGGCAGGCCGTCCTCGCTTCCGAAATTCACCTCGAAATCCCTGGGCTCAAACAGGGATTCCTTCAACTCCGCCCAGAGCTCCCGGACAACCATATCCAGCTCCTGGACATTCCTCTGGAACAGATACGACATCCGCTCCGAAGAGAGCTGACTGAACCGCTCCTGGGCGTATTCCCTGCTGTACCGGTGGGCAATTTCCAGGGTTTCCTCCAGGGATACCTGATGAAATCCCCCCATATCCCGGACGCACCGGGCCGTATTCTCCAGCACAGCGTGGACGTAGGTTCCGAATTCCGCAGGGTCCACCGAGGCTTCCTTCTGCTCCCGCAGCCTCAAGCCGTATTTCAGAAAATAGGACATCCGGCACTCCCCGTGGGAATCGATCTGGGATGCCGACAGGTTCAGGGTGCGTCCATATAGCTTTTCAATCCGGTCCCGTTCCACCCGGCCCAGGCTGTAGTTTCTTCTGCGGCAGATATCCCGGAACCCCTCCGAGGCTCCCAGCGCCCCGGCGGCCGCTTCCGCGTTCCACCGGGCCAGCCACGCCCCCGCTTCCCAGGGATCGGCGCAGGCATAATCCAGACAAGCCTCCCGCTTCTCCTCTCCTCCGGCCAGCTCCGCCAGCCGCTTAAACACAAAGGAGGGCTGCGCGCCGGAGCAATATACCCGGATACTCTCCTCCGCCCCGCAAAACACACCGTAGATCTCCGCGAATTCCGCCTGAATACCCTCCATGGCGCCGCCGGTGAGGGGCACGCCCAACTGCCGCAGGGCCACCCGCTCCTGATCCGTCAGCACCCCCGTGGAGCCGGGATATCCAGGCAGGCTCCCCTCTTGGGCGCCCAGCAGAATCAGGTGCTTCTGCTGATGACAGCGCATGGCACTGACCGGGCCCATCTGCACCGCGTCCAGAACAGGCGGAATGGTTCCCACATCATACTGGCTCAGCAGCAGCCGCAGCAGCCGGAGGAACTGCTCGTCCTCCCAGCGGGTGTCCCCTAGGATATCGTACATCTGCTCCAGGGCGGAAATCAGGATCTCCCAGAGCTGGCTGAGAATCTGAGCCTCCCGATTTTCCCCCTGGGAATCCAGTTCTTCGGCCATGGACTGAAGCTTTTGCTGCATCTCAATCTCATCCAGGAACCCGGTAAGCGCCGAAACCTGGTCCCGAAGGCTGCCCGCTTTTCGGAACCCATTTCTCAGCCGGGTCAGCGGTTCCACAAGCCTTGCCCGGCAGGCGTTCAGCTCCTCCAATGCAAGCGATGCTTTCTCGTCCCATTTTCCCGCAAGCCCCTCCGGATGGTTGACCCAGGGAGTCGTCCAGTGGGAACCCCGGATGCCCCATACAATGGCGTAATTTTCCACCCTATCCTGCTCGTCCAGGCTGAGGGGGGAAAGGGCCGACCGGAGAAACCGGAGCACGGACCGCTGCTCAAAATCCCCCAAAGCCGCCTCCAGGGCGGAGAGCACCGTGGAAAGCACGCTCTTTTGCAGGATATCCTCCGTACCGGATTGGTAAAGCGGGATGTGCATCCGGTGAAAAATCATTTCCGCCGTGCTTTTGTAGGCGGCCATATCCGTGCAGACCAGGGTAATGTCCCGGTAACGGCAGCCGGAACGCACCAGCTTTTCCACCTGCTCCGCCGCGGCCATACATTCGTCCCACAGCGATTCCACCCGGAATACAAAAAGGCTGCCCTTGGCTTCTCCTGGGCTAATCCGTCCCTGGAAAATCCGTTCCCGAACCGGCGTCAGCGGAGTGACGTGCTCCGGAACCTTTTCCACAACCACCTCCACACCCGAATGCCGGGCAAACTGCAGCAGCTGGAAAGCGGTATTCCCCGCCTTTTCAAAAGCCAGCTGTGCTGAGCCGACAGTGTCACAGGTGAGACTGACGGTTACCTGGGGAGAAAAGAGAATCAGATGCTCCAGAATTGCCATGTGCTGGCGGGTAAAATCCGGAAAGCCGTCTATGTAGAAGGTATGCTCCCGGGCGTAGGAGCCTGCCTCCATCCGCTCCAAAAGCCAGGTCATCTGGTCCCTGGGGTCCCGTTTTCCCCGGGCACAGAGTCCGTCGTAACCCTCCATCAGCAATGACAGTTCCTCCAGCTTCTGGGCCAGAGTCCCTTCCGTCTCCCGGGACGCCTGGCTCAGGTCCGCAGCGGAGATGCAGCAACGCTTGAACTCATCCACACCGTCCACCAGGGCGGAAAGGAATTCCGGCTTTGTCTCCACGGAGGCATAGGACTTCAGGCGGCTGGAAAGCTGCTTGGCTACCGCCGCCATGGCCACAATCCGTCCGCCGCTGTCCAGGCATTCCTCCACGCCGATCCCCATGGCCTCGGACACTCTCCCCGCCAGACGGGTAAAGGAAAGCACCTGGGCGTACCGGCTGGCGGTATCTCCCGCAGCCAGGCAAAGCCTGCGTTCCGTTTCATGGCTGATCAGCTCCGGGACCAGCAAAATCCGTCCCGGCTGTCTTTGGGCCACATCCCGGGCAATCCTGTCGAAAATCTCATCCCGGTTGGCCGTCCAGTCCTTCCCCAGAAGAAGCCGCAGCATATTCCCACCTCCTGATTCTCTGATAAACTCAGCGAGTTGTTGCTTGAAGTATTGCAAGCAACATTGTAGTAGGGTGTTATTTCTAAAACTTTAGGAACTGGTGAAGAAAAGCAAAAACGTTGTCATCTCGAGCAAGCGCAGCGTAGCCCCGGGATCTACGCATTTTGTTACCATTTGCAGTCAATTTAGTGCCAAGATCCTTCGACTTCGCTCCGCCATTTCTATGGTAGGATTGCCACCGGCAATCCTGATTATAGAAATTCGCTTACGCTATGCTCAGGATGACAGCACTGTTGAAAATTTTCAGGATCTAAAGTATTAGAGATAACAAGCTAGTAGGGGCGGCTGGCAGCCGCCCGCAATGTTCCGTTTTTCGAGTGTTTCCGTTTCAAGCAGCTGCTTCTGCGGCGATCAGGCTGAAGGCGGATACAATCCGTCCCTACAGAAGCGGCGCGGATACAACAGTCTTTCACTCTGCCGGGTCAGGTCCATAAGCATCAAACCCATTTCCGGGTTTGTGCCATTTTATAACAATAGCACACCTTTTGTCCAAAAAAACAGGGTGTAATTCACCCTCTGTGGAAGAAATTTTCCACCCGTCCCATACAGTCCAGCAGGAAAAACCGGATGCTGTAGGATTCCTGATCCTTCAGGGCCTCATTCAGCCGGTCAGGAAACCCGGCTCCTGTCGCCACGTCCTCAAAGCCCTCCGAGGTTGCGGGAATGCACAGCGTTGGGAACGCCACGCACCACCAGTTCTTTCCCTCACCTTCCCCAATGGTAATCCGGAGCGCCTCATAGACCCCCGCCGGAAGGCGGAACGTATCGTAGAGCCTGGTTCCGAAATTCTCCTTGCAGAAGGTAACCACCGCGTCCGGTTCCACGCCGCAGCGAACCAGAGCTTCGTTGGCAATTCTCTGAATCTTGGGGAGATTCTCCTCAATGTAGGCCCTGGCCTCCTCCACACTTGTCACATCCGCCAGCGTTTCCTGCAGAAAATCATTCACGGCATCCCGGACCTGCAGCTTGATGCTCTGATCCTCCGGCGAATCGGAATTGGCAACCACATGAAGTCGAATCACCTGATCGTTCAGGAAAACCCGGTCCGCAACCAGAGTTCCAATCCACAGCAGTCCCGCGATCATCAGACAAACCCGGACACATTTCCAAATAAACTTCATATAAAACACCGTCCATACTGAAATACCTCCAGTATGGACGTCTTTTTCCGGAATTAAACAGGTTTGGCAATAAAAATCTGGGAATAATTCTCCTTCAGCATATTGCAAACAACAGCGGCGTATTCAAAACTGTCTAGAATCGCGAAACACGCCGAACCGGAGCCGGTCATCTGCTGGTTCAGAGAGCCGTAGGTGTTGAAGATGGATTTGATGTAATTCAGCTCCAGATGCTCCGCCGTTACCACGGGATCGAACACATTATAGATGTTCTCCGCCACCCGGGAAAGGTCGCCGGCCAACAAAGCGGTTTCCATTGCCTGATGATCCGGTCTTTTGGGGATTGCGACCTGATCTATTTTCCGGTAAAGCTCCGGAGTAGACACCGAAAATTCCGGCTTGCATACGACAAACACGCAGTCCGGCATGTCCGGAAGCCTTCTCAAACGTTCTCCCCGTCCTTCCACCATGGCAGTGCCGCCCAGGGTACAGAATGGGACATCGCTTCCAATCCTGGCACCCAATTCCGCAAGAGCCAGAATGGACAGCGGCTCCCCATAATGTCGGTTCAGCGCCCGCAGGACAGCCGCCGCGTCTGCGCTTCCGCCGCCCACGCCTGCGCCGGAGGGGATACGCTTGGTGATCCGGATGGTAATTCCGTCAGGATCCTTTCCCATCTGCTCACAGTACACCTCAGCCGCTTTCCAGGCCAGATTTCGCTCATCTGTGGGAATACCTTCCATACTGCATTCCAGAGTCCAAGGCTTCCCGGTTCCGATGTCGATTTCCACATCGTCCCGAATGGACACTGTCTGCATAACGCTTTTCAAATCGTGATAGCCGTCAGGCCTCTTGCCGAGGACATCCAGTGTCAGATTCAGCTTGGCAAATGCGCCTTCATATAATGTCGTCATCATTTTGTCCTCCCGAAACATTCTTGTCCCATTATATCGAATTGTCCTGGTATTTGCAATCCAAAAAATCGAATTCGCATATTTTCCTCCGTATCGGGCATGCTAGGGACATCCAAAGGAAGAAACGGAGGTAACAAAATGGATACCATTGCGATGATTTTGTCCGTAATCGGCTGTTTGAACTGGGGGCTTGTCGGCATTTTCCAGTTCGACCTTGTAGCATGGCTCTTTGGAGGACAGGGCTCTTTGATCAGCCGGATTGTCTATACCATCGTAGGGCTTGCGGGTCTGTGGTGCATTTCCTTCCTTTTTCGCAGACATGCCCTTGTGGAAGGGGAGTAATCGGATTCCTCCCACCCTTAGAAAAAGAGGAGACAGCGCAAAAGGTGTCTGCTTTTGCGCTGTCTTTCCTATTTATTTGAATTTGCATCGAACAATGCAGGAAACCTTCTGATCTCCGTACTGCGCAACAATTTTTGTTGTTCCGGGACCAAGCACAGTGATGAGTCCATCATGGCAGATGGCAACCTTCGAATCCATCGAAATCCAGGTCACTTCCTCAGGGGCAAGGTCACAATCCAGCTCCAGCTGATAGGAAACGCCCTTTTTCGTAAAGGTGATATCCGTTTTCTTCAGCTTCAGCGTCACTTCCTTCAACTGCTCGGAGGGACTGGTTTCTTCCGGTTCCGAGGCATTTACAGCATCATCCGGCTCTGAAGGAAGCGATTTCTGCTCCGCTGCTGTCGGTTCTGTTTCGGCGGCGGACGCTTCCGTTTCCCCGGCGGCTTCAATGGATACCGTAACCGGGCAGATAATCCGTTCCTTTCCGCAGGCGATGGTCACGCTGGTTTCCCCATTTCCAACCGCGCAGAGTCTTCCTTCAGGAGTAACCGTCACCACGGTTTCATCTGCGGATACGTAGGTCAGTTCATCCGTTGTATCCTCCGGCATCACCAGAACATGAAGCAGCCAGAATTGCCCCTGGCGAGTCAGTGTGGGTGCCCCCGCTGTGAGTACAATGCTGCTGCAAGGCACCGTAGGGATTTGTGTGGTTTCCGATTCCTGTTCATACGGTACGTTCAAAGATGGTTTTTCCGTTTCCGCAGCACTGATCCGATGATTCGGCAATTCATACCGGAAGAAAAGGTATCCTGACCCCAGCAGAAGCAAAGCAATCAAAACTGTCAGAGCAGCCACAATCGTGACATGTACTCTGGGTTCCTGGGGATCGGAAGGAATATCGGGGAATTCCTCCCGGAGCATTTCCTCCTCATCGTCTTCCCCTTCCTCTTCATCCTCGTCGGAATCGTAGAATTCCATTTGAAAGTTCTTCTGCGCGGCAGCGAAAAGGCCGCTTTTTTTCCGGTGTTCCGGCACATATTTGGGCATCTGACGCGGAAAATCCTCCTGGCTATTCTGGCTCAATTCCTTGGAACTTCCGCAGATAGGGCAGCATTCCGCCGTGTCCGGATAAACGGTGCCGCAGATATCGCAAACGATCTTGTTCATAGTTCTCCTCCCGGCAAGATGATCCGGATAAACCGTCACCAGTGTATTATACCATTCTTTTCGATATAAAACAACCACAAAGATATTGCTTTTTTTTCATTTCTACATTATGATATATGGGTTAAAGGAGGCGTTCTATATTGTCTGAACCGAAACTCATTTCCCCATTGCTGGACGGATTCGTCATGGGTGCCCCCGTAAGCAGCCACCAGGGTGTTCGCTGCTACCCCGCAATGAAGAAGAACTCGGATAACAAGTACATCGTCAAGGTGATTTCTGTCCCTGCATCCCAAAAGCAATTGGATGCGCTTCTGCTGACCGGCGCATACGAAAACGCTGACGCTGCCAAGGCCTATTTTCATGAGCAGGCAGACAGCATCTGTGCCGAGGCAGAAACCCTTCGGACGCTTTCCGAGGGGGAGGGCTTTCTCCCTTACGAAGTCTGGCAGACCGTTTCAGCGGAAGGGAATCTGCCCGGATATCAGATCTATCTTTTGGGATCCTACAAGCGTTCCCTGGATAAGCTTCTGCGCAGGGATCTTGTATTCGGCCGGGATGCGATCAAGCTGGGCCGGGAGCTGTGTTCCGCGCTGATCGCGTGCAGAAGGGCAGGGTTTCTCTACGTTGCCCTGAAGCCCACCAATATTTTTCTTTCCGAAGAGAATACATATTGCATCGGCGATGTGGGATTTCTGAAATTAGACTCGCTGGCCTATACTCCCCTTCCCGGAAAGTACCAGTCCGTTTACGCCCCTCCCGAAACCCAGGACGCGATGCATACCCTGGACGGCACGGTGGATACCTATTCCCTTGGCCTGATTCTTTACCAGGTATGCAGCCACGGCAAGCTGCCATCTCCCGGAAGTCCCTTTGTCCCTCCTTCCGAGGCAAGCGAAGCCCTGGGGGAAATCATTTGCAAAGCCATTTCGCCCGAGCCTTCCGAGCGCTGGAAGAATCCTGAAGAGATGGCAAAGGCTCTGGCTGCCTGTGAGGAAGAGACCCCGGCTTCTGTGCCTGCTTCCGCGGAGGAATCCGGAAGCAATACTCTGGTCTTCTCCTCCGCTGAAAAGGAGGCCATTCTGTCTGCGGCTGCCGAGCCGTCGCCCTTTTCTGATACCCGGGTGATTCCTACGGCAGGCCAGAGCAAAACCATCCAGTCCGTTTCCTTTGAAACCAAGAAAATACCCGATATTCCCGAAAAGCCCGTGCAGCCGGACGCTTCTGCCGATTCAGAGCCTTCCCTTGAGGAGTATCTCAGCGATTTAAATCTGGATGATTACGGCGATCCGGCAGCAGAGGACGAGGAGGACGATGTGGTTCGGGTGCTTCCCGGCCATTCCGGCGAATCCAGGCGGTGTCGCACCCCCAGAGGGAAAGGATGGATTGCCCCTGTTGTTCTTCTGCTGATTTTTGCCTTGCTGGGAGCTGGCGGATACTACTATTACGAAAACTATTATCTTCAGCAAATCAACAGCCTGCGTGTGGAAGGAATGTACAGCCAGCTTACGGTTCTCGTTGATACGTCGGTGGAGGAAAGTCTTCTGAACGTTACCTGTACGGATACCTACGGAAATACACAGCGCCAGAAGCTGACAAACGGTAGGGCCGAATTTACCAACCTTCTTCCTAATTCTCAGTACCGTATTCACCTGGACATTGAGGGCTTCCATAAGCTGATCGGGAAGACTTCTGACGTGTTCAACACAGAATCCAAAACAGAGATCATATCCTTCTCCGGAATTACCGGCTCCGAGGATGGTTCCGTCATGCTGACCTTTACCGTCGACGGTCCGGAGCCTGAGGAATGGATCGTAACCTACACAGCAGAGGGAGAAGAGGAAAAATCCGAGCGTTTTTCCGGCCATGCGGTTACCATTAAGGATCTGGCGGTTTCGAAGCTTTATACCTTCCTGCTCTCCCCCTCGGAAGCAATGTATGTCACAGGCCAGACCAGTTTGGATTTTACCGCTTCCAAGCTGATTATGGCCCAGAATCTGGCCATTTCCTCCTGCGATGGAGAGGAAATGACCGTCCGCTGGGATACGCCCGCGAACACCACCGTGAATCGCTGGACTGTTCGCTGCTTCTGCGAGGGCGGCTATGAGCAGGTTCTGGAGACCACGGAAAACAAAGCCGTTTTCTCCGGAATTGATCCCGCCCGTTCCTACTATGTGGAAGTCACCGCGGAGGGAATGACCCAGCCAGTTCGCACCAGTGTCACCGCCAACCCCATCACCGTCACCTCCCTGAAGGTCGATGAAGACGATTCCAGCAAGCTTACGGTAAGCTGGAGCTTCCGGGGTGAATCACCCGAGGGCGGGTGGCTTCTCATGTACAGTCTGGACGGGAGCAACACCAAGAGTGTAGTCAAGGTGAAAAGCGACAGCTCCGCGGAAATCTCTCCCAGAATTCCGGGGGCTCAATACCGTTTCGAAATTCAGGCTGCGGATTCTACCTCCATTTTTAATAATATCCAGACCTATGACTGTCCGGAAGCGGAACCGTACACAGACCACTCCTTCGAACCGGATAAGGCCACTGCCAAGCTGGTACGCACCCCGGAGAAGAAAAACTGGACAAAAGCTGACATCCGGGAGGATGATTATACGACCCAATTCTCCGTTGGGGAGAAGATTTCCGTATTGCTCAGCTGTTCGGCACGCTTTTTCATTCCGGAGGATCCTCTTTCCATTATGTTCGTCATCCGAAACGCCGACGGTAATGTGGACGCGAAGCTCATTTCCGAGGCAGAGGATGATTGGCACGATCTCTGGGTCCACTATGATACCCAGTCCGCGGAGCTGGATATTCCCACCGTCCCCACGGAGCTGGGAGATTACACTGTCAGCATCTATTTCAACGGGAAGTTCGTTGTATCCACAGCGTTTTCCATTGTACAATAACCTGTCAATTCCGGAGAAGTGTTCCAGCACTTCTCCGGTTTTTCGTCACGTCGAACAAATTCGCCACCGCGTCCCGGGGCTCTGTTTTGGAAAAAACACGATTTTGTCCTGTGTTCACACTTTTCACAGGACGATGTGTTATCCTATTGACAGCAAATTCTTCTGGAGAGGAGCAAAATATGAGAGGAAAAAGTCACAAGCTTCTTGGGGAATACCTGGCCCGGGAGTACATGACCGGCGCTCCGAAAAGATATGTCCGTGCCTTTCTGATTGGCTGTGTCGAGCCGGACCGGAATCCGGCTACATATCTGAAGGGTTCCCTGAAATTTCAATGGCTCCGCGGGCATAATTACCGAAATGCCCGCAGCTATATGAGCCGTCTCTCCCAACGTCTGGAGAACCGCTCCCGTCTTCGTCTTCTGGACTACTATTCCATCGGAAAGCTGATTCACTATACCACCGATTCCTTCACCTCCGCCCATAACGACAGCTTTCCTACCCGGCTGGAGGAGCACAGAACCTATGAGGTCATGCTGCAGCACTATTTTCTTTCCTTTCTTTCTCAGAATCCCTCGCCTGCAGCCGCCCCGAAACAGAGGATTATGGACGCAATCCGGGCTCAGCACCGACTCTACAGTCGTTTCCCGGCAGATATCCGCACGGATACCCGGTTCGCCTTTGCCGCATGCTGCGGCGTTCTGGCAACACTTCTGCCCAAGCCTGTATGATACTTCAAACGGAATATTCTGATTAACGCATACAGCCTGACTTTGCAGACAGATAAATTGTTGTTTGTAAAACTAACGCTGTCATTGCGAGCCAGTGCGCATACTGGCGTGGCAATCCCCCGGATAGAGGGGAAATGTGTCGAAAAGCACGCGGAAAAGCGGGGATTGCTACGGTTCTTGTCGGTAATCGCTACCTGGTTCCATTCAACCAGGGGATTGCCACACCAGTCTGCGGACTGGTTCCCAATGACAGAAAAATCGGGACATACACCTACAAACACCAATTTATCGTATTGCTTTCTAAAGCTATACAGCATTTCCTGGTTTTTATGGCCGAATGTCGATTTTCCTCTTGCATTATTCCACCGTGCGTGGTATAATGTCCGCAGCTTAGAAACTTGGAGGCTATCCAATGACAACCCTGAACGCTGCTGCACGGTTTTACTTTAGCTACTATTACTTTTTCCCGGAAAAAGGTAATAGCGATTTGTGCTGCAAACAGGAATTGGAAGCAACCGCGTTTACACTACGCGCCGCACGAATTGCTCGTGCGGCGCGATTTTTGTTAGGAGATGGAAAAATGATCGCAATATTGAAAAACGGAACAACCGATGAGCAAACCGCACACCTGGTCAGCTGGCTCAAGCATATGAACTTGGACGTGCATATTTCCAAGGGCGCTGAGATGACGGTTCTGGGCCTGATCGGCGACACCAGCCGTGTGGATATGGAGCTTCTCAGCAGCCTGGAGATTGTATCCTCCGTCAAAAGAGTGTCCGAACCCTTTAAGCAGGCCAACCGGAAGTTCCACCCTAACGATTCCATCATTCAGGTAGGAAACGTCAAAATCGGCGGCGGATACTTCGCCATGATTGCAGGCCCCTGCTCCGTGGAATCCGAGGAGCAGATCATTGAGGTTGCCCAGGCCGTTAAGGAATCCGGCGCCAATATTCTCCGGGGCGGCGCATTTAAGCCGCGCACCTCTCCCTATGCCTTCCAAGGCATGAAAGAGGCTGGTATTCAGCTGCTTTTGAAAGCCAAGGAAGCAACCGGTCTGCCCATCGTCACCGAAATCATGAACATCTCCGCCCTGGATCTCTTTGCCGACGTGGATATCATCCAGGTGGGCGCGAGAAACATGCAGAACTTTGACCTTCTGAAGGAATTGGGAAAAACCAACAAGCCCATTCTTCTCAAGCGGGGCCTGGCAAACACCCTTCAGGAGCTTCTCATGAGCGCGGAATATATTATGAGCGAAGGGAATGAAAATGTAATTCTCTGTGAGCGGGGAATCCGTACCTTCGAAACCTATACGCGCAACACCCTGGATCTTTCTGCCGTCTCGGTACTGCATGAATTGAGCCATCTTCCCGTTGTGGTGGATCCCAGCCATGCCACCGGCAAATCCCGGCTGGTGCCTCCCATGGCAATGGCGGCAACTGCCGCCGGAGCGGACGGTATTATGGTTGAGGTACACAACAATCCCTCCTGCGCTCTGTGCGACGGCGCCCAGTCCCTGACGCCCGCCCAGTTTGACGAGCTGAATCACCGCATCCAGAGAATCCGTGAGGCCATTGTATGAAGGTTGGTATTTTAGGTCTGGGGCTCATTGGCGGCTCCCTCGCCAGAGCCTATACCATCGCCGGACACACTGTCTACGCCCAGGAGCAGGACGCATCCATTCTGTCCTTTGCCATGCTTGCGGGGGCTGTGGACGGGAAACTCAGTGAAGATGTCATCCCCTCCTGCGACCTGATTTTGCTTGCAATCTATCCAGACGGCAGCGCCGGCTGGCTGGAGGAGCATGCCCATCTGGTTTCCCGGGATGCCCTGGTGATTGACTGCTGCGGTGTCAAGGAGGAAATCTGCCGCCGCTGCTTCCCTCTGGCTCAGCGTAACGGCTTTACGTTTGTAGGTGGTCATCCCATGGCCGGTTCCCATTTTTCCGGCTTTAAGTACAGTAAGGCAACCCTTTTCCGGGGCGCCCCCATGGTGCTGGTGCCCCCGGTGTTTGACGACATGGAACTGCTTCAGCGGACAAAGGAGGCACTTTCTCCCTGCGAATTCGGGTCCTTCTCCGTCACCACCGCCCAGGATCACGACCGGATGATTGCGTTTACCTCCCAGATGCCCCACATTCTCAGCAACGCCTTTATCAAATCCCCTACCGCTCTGGATCACAAGGGCTTCTCCGCAGGAAGCTATAAGGATCTGACCCGGGTCGCCTGGCTGAATCCCCAAATGTGGGCGGAGCTGTTCCTGGAAAACCGTGAAAACCTTCTTCGGGAGCTTGAATTCTATATTGAAAGCCTGCGCGCCTATGAGGACGCCATCCGCCGGGAGGATTCTGACGAATTGACCGCGCTTCTGGAGGAAGGCAAGCGCAGAAAAGAAGAGGTGGACGGATGAATACAGTTACCGTACGCGTTTCCAAACAATACGACATCCTGATCGGAAGAGGCCTTCTTCCCCAGTTGGGCACCTTGGCCCGAAAGCTGGGGAAAGCCCGGAAGGTCTGCGTGGTCAGCGAATCAACCGTTTTTCCTCTTTACGGGCAAGTCGTAACAGACAGTCTGAAAGCAGCTGAGTTTTCCGTTGTTTCCTATGTTTTTCCCGCGGGGGAAGAAAGCAAAAACGCCCAAACTTATTTGCAGCTTCTGAATTTTCTGGCGGAAAACCGTTTAACCCGCTCGGACTTGATCGTCGCCCTGGGCGGAGGCGTCACCGGAGATTTGGCAGGATTCGCAGCTGCCACGTATCTGCGGGGAATCCGGTTCATCCAGGTTCCCACCACCCTGCTGGCGGCGGTGGATTCTTCCGTGGGCGGAAAAACGGCCATTGACCTTCCTGCCGGGAAAAACCTGGCGGGAGCCTTTTGCCAGCCCAGTATGGTGCTGTGTGATATAGACACCCTGAATACACTCCCCCCGGAAATCTTTCAGGATGGCTGCGCCGAGGTAATCAAGTACGGCATTTTGTACGATCCCGCTCTTTTCTCCCACCTGGAGCAGCGGGGCCTGGATTTTGACTGGGAATACGTGATCACCCGCTGTGTAGAGCTGAAGCGGGACGTGGTCATGGAGGATGAGTTTGACACCGGAGCGCGAATGAAGCTGAATCTCGGGCACACCATCGGCCATGGCGTGGAAGCCAAGAGCAATTTCACCCTCTCCCACGGCAAAGCCGTCTCCATTGGCATCGCCATTGTAAGCCGCGCCTGCCGCTGTGCGGACACCCCCCGGATTCTTGCCATCCTGCGGCAATTCGGACTTCCCACCTCTACCACAGAAACCGCCGAAGATATTCTTTTCTACGCCCTCTCTGACAAAAAGCGCTCTGCGGATCAGGTAAACTTAATTCTGCCAAACGCCATCGGAGACTGCGCCATTGTCCCCACTCCGATTGATCAACTGGAATCCTTTATTCAGGCAGGTTTGTAGTTATGGACATTACCATCAGCCCCTACCGTCTGGGAGGAGAACTGACCATAATCCCCTCAAAATCTCAAGCCCATCGTCTTCTGATCTGCGCGGCTTTCTCTGACCGTCCCACGCAATTGCATTGCTCTGAAACGAACAGAGACATCGAAGCGACGGCAGATTGTCTTGCCGCCCTGGGTGCCGGGATTGTCCGGACGGATTCCGGATATGCTGTTTTTCCCATGGAGTCAATACCAGAGCAGGCGGTTCTGAATTGCCGGGAAAGCGGCTCCACCCTGCGTTTTCTGCTTCCCGTGGCAGGCGCCCTGGGTGTGGATACTGTCTTTTCCATGGAAGGAAGGCTTCCCCAGCGCCCCCTTTCCCCGCTCTGGGAGGAAATGGAACGGATGGGCTGCATACTGTCCCGCCCCACTTTGGACACCATTCGCTGCACAGGGAAGCTGCGTCCCGGAACCTACCGCATTGACGGCGGTGTTTCCAGCCAGTATATCACCGGCCTGCTGCTTTCCCTTTCCCTGCTGGACAGCCCAAGTCAATTGGAAATCACCGGAAAGGTAGAATCCCGGCCCTATATTGAAATGACCAAAGCCGCTATTTCCCTTTTCGGTGCCGACCCGGAGCATCCCGGTACAAAACGGTTTCATTCCCCCGGCACGGTCAGCGTAGAGGGAGATTGGAGCAACGGAGCGTTCTTTCTTGCTGCCAATGAGCTGGGAAGCCACCTGAACCTTCATGGACTGGACCCGGATTCCCCCCAGGGGGATCGGGCTGTTGGGGAGCTTCTTCCCCTTCTGCGCCGCAGTACCCCCGTCATTTCAGCAGCGGATATTCCGGATCTGGTTCCCATTCTGTCCGTGGCAGCCGCCTGTAACCATGGCGCCGTATTCACCGATATCCGAAGGCTTCGCCTGAAGGAATCTGACCGGGTAGCCTCAGTAATTGCCATGCTGGCAGGCCTCGGAGGACAAGCGGAGGCGGACGAAAACACCCTGACCATACACCCATCCAAGCTGACCGGCGGCGTCGTGGACAGCTGCAACGATCACCGCATCGCCATGTCCGCCGCCATTGCCGCCACTGTCTGTACCGGACCGGTAACCATACTTGGCGCGGAATGCGTCAGCAAATCCTATCCCCGCTTCTGGGAGGAATACCGCCGATTGGGAGGAGATTATGAGCAGTACCTACGGTGAAAATTTGAAGCTGTCCATTTTTGGGCAGTCCCACAGCCCTGCCATTGGCATGGTGCTGGACGGAATTCCCGCCGGACTTCCGGTGGATACGCATCGATTGCAGGAATTTCTCAACCGCCGGGCACCGGGCCAAAACGACTACTCCACCCCCCGCCGGGAGGAGGACGTTCCAGAATTTTTGGGAGGAATTCTGGACGGCTTTACCTGCGGCGCTCCCATTGCGGCGGTGATCCGCAACCGAAACACCCGCTCAGGGGATTATGCAAATCTTCAGGACTGCCCCCGTCCCGGTCACGCGGACTACACCGCCCAAATCAAATACGGCGGATTCCAGGACTACGCAGGAGGAGGCCACTTCTCCGGACGGCTTACCTCCCCGCTGTGCATTGCGGGCGGACTGTGCAAGCAATGGCTGGAGGAACGTGGTATCCGAATCGGTGCCCGGATTGCAGCCATTGCAGGAGAAACCGATGATGTGGATCTGGATCCTCTTCATCCTCAGCTGGATCTGATCGGAAAGGATTTCCCCGTGTTCTCCCCCGCTGCCGGGGAGCGGATGCGCGCAAAAATCGCCCAGGCTCGCGCCGAGGGCGACAGTGTGGGCGGTGTCGTGGAGTGTTTCATCACCGGGCTTCCTGCCGGGTTGGGAGAACCCATGTTCGGCGGTGTAGAAAGCAGAATTGCCCAGATTGTCTACGGCATCCCCGCCGTGAAGTCCGTGGATTTCGGGGCCGGATACGCCTGCGCCTACATGCGCGGCAGCCAGTGCAACGATGCTTTTACCGTGGAAAACGGAACGGTCCGCACCCTGACCAACCATTCCGGAGGAATCCTCGGCGGCATCACCACCGGAATGCCAGTCATTTTTCAGGCAGCCATCAAGCCTACCCCCTCCATCTCCCGGCCTCAGCAAAGTGTCAGTCTTAGCCGATCCCAGGTTCAGGAGCTTTCGGTTAAGGGAAGGCATGATCCCTGCATCGTTCCCAGGGCTGTCCCCGTGGTGGAAGCCGCGGCAGCCATCGCCATCTACGATTTGATTCTGGGAAACACCCAGACAGACAGGAGGAAATAATCATGGATATCCAGGAGCTTCGCGGACAGATTGATGTCATTGACGACGAGCTTGTCCGTCTTTTCTGCCAGAGAATGAATGTCGCGGCCCAGATCGCCGATTACAAAAAGGAACACGGACTTCCCATTTTGGTTCCCTCCCGGGAGCGGGAGAAGCTGAAGGATGTATCCCAGAAAGCGGGAGCGGAAATGGAGAACTATACCAGGGTTCTTTATTCCATGCTGTTCGAGCTGAGCCGCAGCTACCAGAGCAAACGCAGCGGCGAGCAGAGTCCCCTGTACCACTCCATCAAGGATGCCATCGAGAATACGCCCAAGCTCTTTCCCCAGTCCCCCATGGTAGCCTGTCAGGGTGTGGAGGGTGCCTACTCTCAGATTGCCTGTGAAAAGATTTTCAAGAATCCTTTCATCATGTATTTTAAGAACTTTGAATCCGTCTTTACGGCCATTGACCAGGGGCTCTGTCAGTACGGAATTCTCCCCATTGAAAATTCCACAGCAGGCTCGGTCAAAAAAGTATATGACCTGATGATTTCCCACAATTTTTCCATTGTCCGCACCTTCCGGCTGAAAGTCGACCACAATCTGTTGGTTAAGCCGGGCGTAAAGCTCAGTCAGGTTAAGGAAATCTATTCCCACGAGCAGGCGCTGAGCCAATGCGGCGAATTCCTCCAGAGCCTGACCGGAGTAAACATCGTCCCCGTGGCCAATACCGCTCTGGCGGCAGAGATGGTCGCGTCCTCTGATCGAACCGATGTGGCAGCCCTCTCCAGCAGAGCCTGTGCCGAGCTCTACGGACTGGAAAACATCGCCTCCTGTGTTCAGGACAAGGGAAACAACCGCACCCGCTTCATCTGCATCAGCAAAAATTTGGAAATCTATCCCGGTTCCGATAAAACCAGCATCATGATGATCCTGAATCACCGCCCCGGTGCGCTGTACAAGGTTTTGGCACGGATGTATACCCTGGGCATCAATGTCACCAAGCTGGAATCCCGTCCCATTCCCGACCGGGAGTTCGAATTCATGTTCTATTTTGACCTGGAGACCTCCATCTACTCCGAAGAATTTGTTCAGCTCATGTGCGAACTGGATGAGCTTTGCGAGGAATTTAAATATCTGGGAAGCTATACCGAGGTGGTTTGATGAAATGCGGTTTGCTGGGCAGAAAGCTGGGCCACAGCTACTCCCCCATAATTCACAGCATGCTGGGCTCCTACGATTACGCGCTTTTTGAGAAGGAACCCGAAGAACTGGAAGCCTTCCTTCGTTTGGGAGATTTCACCGGAATCAACGTGACAATTCCCTATAAAAAAGATGTGATTCCCTTTCTGGATGAATTGTCCCCTGTCGCACAGCGACTGGGCGCGGTGAACACCGTAGTACGAAGACCCGATGGTTCCCTTTATGGCCACAATACCGATTATTTTGGGTTTCGGTCCTTGGTGCTTCGCACGGGAGCTGCGGTATCCGGCAAAAAAGCACTGGTGCTCGGCAGCGGAGGTGCCTCCAACACCGCTGTGGCAGTCCTTCAGGAATTAGGGGCGCAGGTAATTGTGATTTCCCGTTCCGGCGAGAACAATTACGACAATCTGTATCTGCACAAAGACGCGTCCATATTGGTCAATGCGACCCCCCTGGGAATGTACCCTGCCACCGGTGTATCTGCCGTGGAGCTGGAAGAATTTCCCGCTCTGGAATGCGTCCTGGATGTGATTTATAACCCCGCGAAAACGAAGCTGCTGCTGGACGCCCAGCGCCTGGGAATCCCCTGCGCCAACGGACTTTGGATGCTGGTTGCACAGGCTAAGGAAGCCGCTGAATACTTCATCGGAAGCCCCATTGCGGACGATGTCATGGAGCCGATCTATCAGCACCTTTCCCGCCAGATGCAGAACATCATTCTCATCGGGATGCCCGGCTGCGGGAAATCCACAATCGCCGCGCTGCTGGCGCAGAAAACCGGAAGGATTGCTTTGGATTCCGATGACTTGATATGCCGTCTTGCCGGAAAAACCATTCCGGAAATTTTCTCCCAGGATTCCGAGGAAGCCTTCCGCGCTCTGGAAACCCAGGCCCTGGGTGAGCTCTGCAAGCAATCCGCCCGGATAATCTCCACCGGGGGAGGCTGTGTCACCCGACCGGATAACCTCCCCCTGCTGCGCCAGAATGGGAAGGTGGTCTGGCTGAAGCGGGATCTTGAGAAGCTTCCCACCGATGGCCGTCCGCTTTCCCAGGCAAATCGTCTGACCGATCTTTATGACCGCCGGGAGCCCCTGTATGCCGCATTCTCCGACACTTCCATCGACAATAACGGCAGCCCTGAGGAAACAGCTGCCGCAATCATCCGCTATTGGGAGGAATCCGAATGAAAATTCTTGTACTGAACGGACCGAATCTGAATATGCTGGGCATTCGTGAGCCCGGAATCTACGGAAAGAATACTTTTTCGGATCTTCTGGACCTGCTGGATGAAACCGCCCGGGAAGAAGGGATTGAGGTAGAGCAGTACCAGTCCAATCACGAGGGCTGTCTGGTGGATAAAATCCAGGAGGCCTACGGCAAAGTGGACGGAATCGTCATCAACCCCGCCGCCTATACCCATACCAGCGTCGCGATTCTGGATGCCTTAAAGGCAGTGTCCATTCCTGCGGTGGAGGTTCACATCTCCGATGTGGATGCCAGAGAGCCCTTCCGCCAAATCTCCTACCCGGGCCTGGCCTGCGTCAAAACCATCAAGGGGCAGGGCCTGGACGGCTACCGACAGGCGATCCTTTATCTGAAAGACTATTTGTCCTGACAACCTAAAAATCCGCGGCGCTCCTTTGGGAGTCCGCGGATTTTTATGTCCATGGCAGATAAGGGCTCATGCTTTTTTTCGAAAAACCAGCAGCTTGCTGCCAACGTAATTGAGAATCACCACAAGAACGCTGGTAAAAATTTTCCACAGCCCACTGCTCCAGTGGAGCAAATCCACCGTCATGAACAGAATTGCCGTTTCCAGAACGCCGGAGCCTACACGGCATCCGAAGAATTTGCAGGCCTCCGGGAATACGGTTTTCATGGACCAATCCATGCTCCGGAAGACAAAGGGCTTGTTGGTCAAATAGGCGAAGAGGACACTCACCACCCACGCAATTGCGTTGCTCGCAGCAGCAGGAAGGCCTACTGCGCAGCATGGAAAATAAACCAAGTAATTGACAATGGTTGTGAGCACCCCAAAAACAAGGTATAGCAGAATATCTCTGTATTTGCGAAGAATAGTTTTAAGCTGAATCATGCGTACTTTCCCCGATTGTATCAATTGTTGGCGACCTCTAAAAACTACTTTTTGAGGTTTTGGGCGAGAGATTTTGTTCCAATAAAAGTATCGGAAAGTCCGGAATGCTTGGTGTATTACGGACTTTTCGATACGCATTGTTGGGGCAAAAGATCCGCCCAACACCCAAAAGGGGAGTTTTTAGAGGTGCCCTGTTATAGGCCGAGATCTTCCCCCACAAGAACAAACTTGATTCTCCCCGCAGGGCGGCAGTGTCTGGTAATCAGGATCTGGTTGCAGATACAGCCTTCCGCCTTACAGTCCACACATACACCCGTTTCCGCGCAGCCTGTCACCGCGCCAAAACGCTGTTTGTTCATAGGCGCCGCCACAGTTCTGGCTCTGGTCACCGCGTCCTCCAGAGAATCCATCACCTTGTTCATTCCCGCAACGATGATCACCGATTCCGGTCCGTATACAATGGCCGCCACCCGGTTCCCGTTTCCGTCAATATTCACCATCTGACCATCCAGGCTCAGGGCATTGGCCCCGGAGAGGAAAACATCGGCGGACAAGCACGCACGCATCAATTGCTCCCGGTCCGCAGGCGTATCTGCTGTTTCCCTGTCGATTGCCCGGTAATCCCCGGTGCGAACCGCGTCGATCAGGCCGATCTGCTGCGCCGACATCGCACCGCCCCATCCAACGCTGGCGCCCTTGGGAATCAGTTCCAGGGCTTTTTCCAATGCGGAAGCGGAATCCGGGCAGTAATACGCCTCAAAATGACGCTGCCGCAAATGCTTCACAAGGATGCTGCCGCGTTTTTCATAAGTAAGCTTTCTGGGATTCTCCACAAAAATGCACTTCCTTTCGTTTTTCTATTTTCGAAACCACCAAAGGCTGTCTTTGTCCGCCCTTGTTTCAATTCTCCGGACAACACGGCAGCGGTCCATTCCTGCTGAACCGTCGTCAACCTCCACCTGAAGGAAGCCCCCGTAGTCCGGTGCGGGAACGCCAAGAAAGAGCTCCATCACATCACGGTGCGTAACAATGACGGCATCTCCCCAACAGCTTTTCCGGATAAGCTCCACCGCTTTGGAGAATCGCTCCTTCGCATCCTCCAAGCTCTCCCCACCCGGCGGCACCAGCATCCTTTTTCTGCGGGAGAGGGCGTATAAATCCGGATAACGGCTTTGAATCTGTGCATAGGTTTTCCCGTCAAAAATCCCCATATCCCGTTCCCGCAGACCGTCCAGAATCGCGACGATCTTTCCGAATTGTCTGGCCGTTTCCACAGCCTGTCGTCTTGGACTGGAGAAAACGGAAACCTCCATCCCGAAAAACAGTGCCGACGTTTCATTGGACTGCTGAACACCCATGACACTCAGGCCAAGCTCCTCGGTTCCCAGGCACATGGGTTTCCCCTCCGGGAAATCCGGTTCGCCGTGACGCAGAAAATAGAATGATCTCATGATGTCCCCCATATCTGTCTGTCGTCGGTCGGAAACTTTTTCTTTTATCATACCTGATCCCCGGCGGTTTGTCAAAGAAAAATCATCGCTCACTTGGCCCGCCGTCATTCTCATCAAAAATCAGGTCATCCAAATCCATTCCCGGTTCCCCATTCTGACACATTTCCCCACCCCCTAACGAATAATCCAGAACAGTATATTCCGTAAGGGTCAAAAAATGTGCCGAAATTTCTTGACAGCAGCAAAAAAATTCGCTACAATGGAACCCGTCCTGCTGGGTAGATCATTCCACATGCCCCCGTACCTCACCAGGATAGAGGGTCCGCCTCCTAAGGTTACGTTACAACGGCCACCGGAGAAAAATTGAATATGGGATTG
>JBJEYY010000245.1:0-5919 GCA_051887095.1 Faecousia sp.
TTCAACCGGGGGATTGCCACGCCAGTGTGCGCACTGGCTCGCAATGACAGCGTATTATTTGGCGTGCACTTACAGATACCAATTTGCCGTGATGATGGGCGGAACAGATATGGATATTTATTTCGTCCCGAAGGGACTCCACAACTGTCCACTGCCCATTGTCCACTGATTTTCCTCAGTATACCACACCCCGCTGAGGAAAACAAGCGGGGGGATTTCGGGGTTGAAAAATTGCCGGAAAACAGGTATGATATAGCGGTTAAGAAATGTCTGTCTTGAGTCAGGAGGCTGCAATGAATCAGGTCGCCATTGAAGAATACGATCTCGCGCTGAAAGCGGGCCAGAAGGAAGCCAGGGAACTGACCGCCGCGGGGAAGAATCCCAATCCCGCCGTGCTGGATGAAATCCTGCCGGAGGGCACCCCGGATACGGCCCAGGATGTGGGACTGTTGGAAATCCCGGCCCACCGGATTGTGGGTGTCAAGTCCGCCGGACGGATCACCGCCTTTACCGCCAGCTTCAAACCGCTGCTGGACCGGGGCTCCGAATTCGCCCGGAAGTGGATTGCCCTGTGTGAGGCCCATCTGGGAGACACGGGCATCCGGGACCCCATCGAGTGCTTTGAATATCTGGGCAATTTCTACGTCCAGGAGGGCAACAAGCGGGTCAGTGTGCTGCGGCACTTCGACGCGCCCCGGATCCCGGGAAATGTCCGCCGGATTGTTCCGCCCATGAGCGAGGAGCCCCGGATCAAGGCCTATTATGAATTTCTGGAATTTTACAAGGGCTCCCGGCTCTACGAGGTTCAGTTCCGCCGCCCCGGAGACTACGCCAAGCTGCTGAAGGCCCTGGGCAAGCAGATGGAAGAGCGCTGGACCGAGGACGAGCGGCGCACCTTCCGGGCGTATTTTCAGTACTTCCGGGAGGCCTTCCAGAAGCAGGATCTCCGGGACCGGGATGTGCTGCCGGAGGAGGCGCTGCTGTTATGGCTGGAGCTGTATCCCTACGCCGATTTGGGCAGGCTCTCCACCGCGGAGCTGCGAAAGTCTCTGTCCGAGCTGTGGAAGGATGTGGTGTCCGCCACCAGCGAAAGCGTGAAGGTGGAGACCAAGGCGGAGGAGCCCCCCGCCGCGGGCCTGCTCACCCGGATTACCTCGCCGGATCACCTGAAGGTGGCCTTCGTCCACCAGCTGAGCCCCGGCACCAGCCCCTGGGTCACGGGCCACGAGGAGGGCCGCAAGTACCTGGAGGCCGTCATGGGCGACAAGGTGACGGTCCGAAGCTATTTTGACGCCAACACCGAGGAGGCCTCCCGGCAGAAAATTGAGGAGGCGGTGGCCGACGGCGCCCAGGTGGTGTTCACCACCGCGCCTCCCCTGATCCGGGCCACCTTGAAGGCCGCCGTGGAGCATCCCAAGATTTCCTTTTTCAACTGCTCCGTGGATAAGCCCTATACCAGCGTGAAAACCTATTACGGCCGGATTTATGAGGCCAAGTACATCGCCGGAGCCATTGCCGGGGCCATGGCCAATGACGACCGGATCGGCTATATTGCCTCCTATCCCAATTTCGGCGAGCCCGCCTCCATCAACGCCTTCGCCCTGGGAGCCCAGCTGACCAACCCCCGGGCCCAGATTGAGCTGCGGTGGAGCTGCGTGGCGGGGACGCCCCAGGCGGATTTCCTGGCCGACGGCATCCGGGTGGTGTCCAACCGGGACGCCCCCACCCAGTCGAAAATGTATCTGGATTTCTGCAGCTACGGCACCTACCTGATGGACGGACGGGGGGACCTGATCTCCCTGGGGTCGCCTGTGCTGCTGTGGGGAAAATTCTATGAGTATGTGGTCCGGGGCATCCTCAGCGGCGGCTGGAAGAACGAAAAGGGCGGCGCCGCTCTGAATTACTGGCTGGGCATGGACAGCGGCGTCATTGACATCAGTCTTTCCGACAAGCTACCCGAGGGGACCCGGCAGCTGGCATGGATGCTTCGCCGGGGCCTTATCGAGGGAACGCTGGATCCCTTCGCCCGGCGGATCGTGGCCCGGGACGGTACGGTCAAGAGCGACGGAACCCACCGCTTTACGCCGGAGGAACTGCTGAAGATGGACTGGCTCTGCGACAATGTGCTGGGCTCCATCCCTGCCTTTGAGGAAATTCTGCCCGTTTCCCAGCCCCTGGTCCGGGAGCTGGGACTGTACCGGGATTCCATTCCGTCGGAAAAGGAGAGAAAGATCCGTGAAGATTCTGATCGTATCCGATGAAGAGTGCCCATCTTTGTGGGATTACTATGTACCCGGCAGGCTCTCGGCCTACGATCTGATCCTATCCTGCGGGGACCTGAATGCCAGCTATCTGAGCTTTCTGGTGACCATGGCCCGGTGCCCGCTGCTGTATGTCCACGGAAACCACGACACCCGCTACGAAATCTATCCACCGGAGGGCTGCGACTGCATCGAGGACAAAATCGTGGAGTTTAACGGCCTGCGGATTCTGGGGCTGGGGGGCTGCCGGAAGTACCACCCCGGAGCCCACCAGTACACCGAAGAGGAGATGCGCCGCCGGATCCGGAAGCTCCGGCTGGTCCTGCGGCGGACCGGCGGGGTGGACATCGTGGTGACCCACGCCCCGCCCAAAGGGCTGGGGGACGGGGAGGACCCCGCCCACTGGGGCTTTCAGGCCCTGGTGGAGCTGCTGGACAAGTACCACCCAAGGTATCTGGTCCACGGCCATGTGCACATGAGCTACGGCGCAAATAACCCCCGGGTGCGGGAATACGGGGACACCACCCTGATCAACGCCTGCGAGCGGTTCGAGCTGGAGATTCCCGATCCCCCCATCCCGGAAAAGCTCCGGGGCCAGCTCCTGTGGCGCACCCGCCCCAAGTGGCTGGACCGGCAGCGATATCTGGACGATTAACGGACAAAAAACGTGAAATTGGTGTTTGTCGAATAAACGCTGTCATTGCGAGCCAGTGCGCACACTGGCGTGGCAATCCCCCGGTTGAATGGAACCAGGTAACGATTACCACCAAGAACCATAACAATCCCCGTTTTTCCGGGTGCTTTTCGGTACATTTCCCCTCTAACCGGGGGATTGCCACACCACTTAAGCGGACTGGTTCGCAATGACAGTATCTTTTTCAGCGCGACAAACTCCCAATTTCCCGCACTGCGGAAGCGATACACAGAAGGAGTTTTTACCATGTTTGAGGGTTTTTCTCCGGAGACCATTGATTTTCTCTGGGGAATTCGGATGAACAACAACCGGGACTGGTTCCTGGAGCACAAGAAGCAGTATGAGGATGCCCTCTATGGGCCCATGAAGGCGCTGGGCAAGGAGCTGTTCCGGCCCTTCCTGGACACCCCCGACACCGTGCTGAAGGTCAGCCGGATTTACCGGGACGCCCGGATGCATCCCCCGGAGCCCTATAAGGAGAGCCTGTGGATCTGCATCCGGCCGGATGTGGACTGGTGGGGGGAGAATCCCTGCCTGTATTTCCAGATCACCCCCGAGGGGGCGGACTACGGCTTCTTCCTGTGGAAGCCCCGGCCCACCACGGTGGAGGAGTTCCGGAACTATATCGCCGGGCATAGCGAGAAGTTCCTTAAGGTTGTCCGGGAAACCGAGGCGGCGGTGGGCCAGCCGATTACGGCGGCGTGCTACAAGCGGCCCAAGCCCTGCGCGCAGCCGGAGCTGGAGCGGTTCTTCTCCTGGAAGGGGGAGATCGGCTGCACCCGGGTAATCGCCCCCGGCCCCGAACTCTTTGACCCGGCGCTGGGGCAAAAGGTGGGGGACTTCTTTGAAAAGCTCACCCCGCTCTACCGGTTCTTCACCCGCTTCCGCACGTGAGGATGCCGCTGAAACAGGAAGAACGATAAATTGGTGTTTGTTGAATATATGCTGTCATTGCGAGCCAGTGCTCACACTGGCGTGGCAATCCCCCGGTTGAAAGGAACCAGGTAACGATTACCACCAAAAACCGCGACAATCCCCGTTTTCCCGGGAACATTTCGATACATTTCCCCTCTAACCGGGGGATTGCCACACCAGTGTGCGCACTGGTTCGCAATGACAGCATTTTTCATGGCAATGACAGGGAATCTTCAGTGCGCACTTTCAAACAACAATTTATCTTCCCGTTGAGCAATGCGTGGGCGATTGTCAATTCGCCCAGACACCGATACAAAGGAGAAAGATACTATGAAGAACACCGTATTTCAGGGCATGGCTACGGCCATGATTACCCCCATGAACGCCCGGGGCATCGACTACGACACCATGGGCCGGTTCATTGACTGGCAGATTGAAAGCGGAATCAATGCCCTGGTGGTCATGGGCACCACCGGCGAGAACGCCACCATCGAGCCCGAGGACCAGACCGAGGTGATCCGCTACACCGTGGAGCGCACTGCGGGCCGGATCCCCGTCATTGCCGGAACCGGCACCAACAACACCGAGCATGTGCTGCGCAACACCCGGGAGGCCTGCCGGGTGGGGGCGGACGCGGTGCTGGTGGTGACCCCCTACTACAACAAGGCCACCCAGAACGGCCTCATCAAGCATTTCACCACGGTTGCCGACGCTTCCACCGTGCCGGTGATCGTCTACAACGTGCCCACCCGCACCAGTGTGAACATTCTGCCCAAGACCGCCGCCGCCCTGGCGGAGCATCCCAACATCGTGGGCATCAAGGAGGCCAGCGGCAACATGGCCCAGATGGTGGAAATGGCGGCCCTCTGCGAAGGAAAGCTGGATATCTACTCCGGCGAGGATGCCCTGACTGTTCCCATGATGGCCATGGGCGCCAAAGGCACCATCAGCGTACTGAGCAATGTGGCCCCCCGGGAGGCGGTGGCCATGACCGACGCCTGCCTTGCGGGAGATTTTAAGACCGGTGCCGCCTGGCAGTGTAAGCTGCTCCCCCTGATCAACGCGCTGTTCAGCGAGGTCAACCCCATCCCCGCCAAGGCGGCGGTGTCCGCTCTGGGCTTCGGCGAGGACTACCTGCGGCTGCCCCTGACCCCCATGGAGGATGCCACCCGCTGCAAGCTCTACGAAGAGATGAGAAAGCTGGGGATCAAAGTATGAGAGCGGTAATCTGCGGGGCCAACGGGGCCATGGGAAAGCTGATCTGCGGCATTCTGGGTGACGAGGTCGTGGGCAGGGTCAGCATTGACGGCGAAAACGGCGTGCCCAGGACCTTTGACGAGCTGGGGCCGCTCCAGGCAGACGTGGTGATTGATTTCTCCCACCACACCGCCGCCCCGGAGGTGATCCGCTACGCGAAGGGCATCGGCGCCGCCGCGGTCATCGGCACCACCGGCCACACGCCCGAGGAAAAGCAGCTGATTCAGCAGGCCGCGGAGGACATCCCCGTGTTTTACTCCGGGAATATGAGCCTGGGCATCGCGGTGCTGTGCCGCCTGGCTCGGGAGGCGGCGGGGTACTTCCCCGACGCGGACATCGAGATTGTGGAGGTCCACCACAACCGGAAGGTGGACGCCCCCAGCGGCACGGCCCATATGCTCTTCGAGGCGATTCATCAGGTTCGGCCCAACGCCTCAGAGCACTGCGGCCGCTCCGGAGAGGGCAAGCGCACCAAGGACGAAATCGGCATTTCTTCTCTGCGCTTGGGGTCCGTGGTGGGCATCCACGAGGTACACATCCACACGGGAAGTCAGTGCCTGACCCTCAGGCACGAGGCCGTCACCCGGGGCATGCTGGCCGACGGCGCCGTGGACGCCGCCCGGTTCATGGTGGGCAAGCCCAGGGGGATGTATAATATGGAGAGCCTGCTGGGGAAATAGTGGACAGTTGAAAGTTGACAGTGGATAGTTGTGGTATCCCCTTCGGGGATGAAATTGAAATATGTGCTTATCGGCTTTACTCAGCTGCTCGGTAAAATGTTGTTTAGCGGTC
>JBJEYY010000246.1:0-27709 GCA_051887095.1 Faecousia sp.
AATCTAAAAAAGAATATAATACTTACACCGTTTAATATCTTGTATAAAATCAGCCCGAAGAAAACTTTGGAGATTTTGTTTCAGTTAAAACTTGGCTATCCTTTACATTTGGACAATCCGCAGACCTATAATGAGAAACTTCAATGGATCAAATTATATGATCATAACCCTCTAATGCCAAAATGCTGCGACAAATATGCTGTTCGTGAATATATCGAAAGCAAGGGATATGGGGCAATATTAAACAAACTGTTATGGGAAGGATTTGATCCGGAAAAAATCCCATTTGATGAGCTTCCGAATAGATTTGTGATAAAAGTAACGCACGGATCAACTTTTAATATTATTTGCACAGATAAAAATAAGCTGGACCATGCAGATGCGATTGCGAAGTGTAAAAAATGGTTGAAGGCAAAGTTTTTACCGTGTTATGGCGAGTGGTTCTATGGAGTTGAAAGACCGAGAGTGATTGTCGAGGAATATTTGGAAGGAGACAATGGACTTCCTCTATTTGACTATAAGATATTCTGTTTCAATGGAAAACCACAAATGGTTTATGTTGATACTTGGAAAGAGGGCAAACACGCGATTAATGCGTATGATATTGATTTAAATCTATTCAAGGGCGTTGAACTGGGATATCCCAATGATGATACTACTACTGTAAAGAAGCCAGATTGCTGGGATGACATGGTTAAAATTGCGGCGGATCTTTCTAAAGATTTCTTACATGTTCGAGTCGATTTTTATTATACACACGGAAGAATCGTGTTTGGTGAATTGACATTCACAAAAGGAGCCGGATTCGGAAAAATCAAGCCTATCGAGTTTGACTATAAAATGGGAAGCTGGCTGGAGCTGCCGATAAAAAAAGGAAATTAAGGTGATGAGGGTGAGAATATTAGTAGTAGGACCAAGCTCAACAAGGTCGAAGGGCGGAATGGCAACCGTTATTGAGGAAATCGAAAAAGACAAGAAGCTGCATGAGCAGTTTGATATAGATGTTTATGAATCCTACATTGATGGCAATAAGCTTGTAAGATTACTTTATTCCGCTTATGCATTTATGAAATTCTGCTTAACAAAAAGAAACTATGATCTTTACCATGTACACGTTGCATCTCGTGGAAGTACATTCCGAAAAGGGTTTTATGTAGACGTTATCAAAAAGTGGAATAAGAAAGTAATTTTACACGTTCATGGGGCACAGTATCTTGTATTCTTTGATGAAATCTCGGAGAATAAAAAGAAGCGGGTAATCGAAATATTGAAAAAGGCCGATATGGTCATTGCGCTTTCCCAGAGTTGGAAGGAGAAATTTGACAAGAGATTTGGTTTGACGAACTGCAGTGTATTGGAAAATGGCATCGACATGGAACGCCTTGCACCTGCGATTCAAGATCCTGCAATCCATCGGCATGCCTTTGTCACGTTGGGACGTTTGGGGCAGAGAAAAGGAACCTACGATCTGGTGGAGGCCGTGGATATTGCCCGAAAAACAGTGCCGAATATCAAGTGCTATCTGGCTGGTGACGGCGATGTGGAAAAAGTCAGAGAGCTGGTCAAGAGCAGAAATCTGGAAAACAATATGGAAGTGGTTGGCTGGGCGAATTCTGACAAAAAGCTGGAACTTCTAAAGTCTGTCTCTACGGTTGTGCTGCCCTCCTACAATGAAGGTCTGCCCATGTCTGTTCTTGAGGGAATGGCTTGCGGAAAAGCAATCATAAGCACGACTGTTGGGGCGATTCCTGAGGTGGTAGGCGTAGAGAATGGTATTCTTGTAGAGGCCGGAGATGTACAGGCACTGTCTGAGGCACTTGTGGTGTGCGCACAGAATCTTGACAGGGTAAAAGAAATGTCCAAGGCAAATATGGACAAGATTCAGAAGCAGTTCAGCGTGCGAGTGATGCACGATCAGCTTGCACAATACTATAGCAGTGTTCTGAATGCATAAAGAGGAGCATCAGAAAGTGAAGCGGATAAGTGTTGTTTTGCCAGTCTATAATGTAAAAGCTTATTTGAAAAGATGTGTAGATTCTGTTTTACAGTCTTGCGGTTTGGAATATCGGAATGCGGTAGAGATCCTTTTGATTGATGATGGTTCCACCGATGGTTCGGAGATTCTGTGCGACCAGCTGAGCCAGCAATATCCTAATCTGGTTTGTACGGTACATAAGGAAAATGGTGGTTTGGCATCTGCCAGAAATGAAGGTATCCACCATGCAAAGGGAGAGTATGTACTCTTTGCAGACTCGGATGATTGGATTGAACAGGATACCATTCCGAAACTGATGGAGCAGATTGAAAAGTATCATCCAGATCTTGTGAAATTTGGCTACAACAGAATTGAGAATGGTGTGTGTATTCTCAGTGAACGTCCAGCCCTTGAATACAGATTCTATGATGAAGATGAGATAAAGAGTAGGCTGTGCTATGAAATTTTGGGAAATGGAAGACTGTTTGACTATTCTCGTAAATACCTTATCTCAGCATGCATGACACTTTATAAAAAAGATCTGATTGATCGAAGTGGAATTATATTTGAATCCGAAAGAATTTATTTGAATGAGGATATACTGTTTAATCTAAAAATAATCGCTTTTGCATCATCCCTTGTTGTTCTTCCGGATTGTTTTTATAATTATGACTGCAGACAGGGATCCCTGACCCAACGCCAAAAAAAAGAAATGTATGAGAGAAAATGTGCATTTTTTGACAATTACTTGTCTTTCGCTAAAGAAAAAGGGATCAGTGACGGAACTTTATTTCAAGGTAGATACAGTCAGTTTGTTATTCAGCATCTATATGATTGTGCGGTGTCTGAGTGCAACTGGAATCCGGACAGACATGATGTATATCAGAAATTACGTATCATTTTCAAGGATGAAAGACTGAAAACCGCACTGAAAAAACTGGATGGTATCCAGATAAGTAAGAAAGCACGAGCCATTCAATTTATCATGCAAATGGAAAATCCAATATTGTTCTACTACCTATATAAATTGAGCCGTTTGCGAAAAGGACGATAACGTAGTTGTTCGCTTTTGCTGACACAGCAGGTCTGTTTGCGGAAGTCTACCTGTAATTACCATGTGGAGGTACTGCTTTGACAGGGAAAATAATTTTAGATAAAAGAACGGCTCAAAAAATGCTGCGTTTTCAGACGTTCTACATTTTCTTCTTGCGTTTTTTTGTGGATATACTGCGTTTTCCAGGTACAATTAGCTATGGTATCGACCTGATCAACTTGATTATTACAGGATACCTTCTTTTTAATAAAGCTGCGAAAAAGCGGATTTTTAGAGCGGGTCTAGCAAGCGTAGTATTGTCGGTAGTGTTGCTGATGGTGTATACCATTTCAGATGGCATTGTTAATTTTGTGAAACCACAGCTTATGTTTTGGGCTTTCAGAAATACCATGCGTTACTATCCGTTTTTCTTTTCAATTATAACATTTTGGGATGAAAAGACAATGGAATCCATGATTCGATTCCTGATGAAATTACAGTATCCGAATTTTTTGATTGTTTTGTTCCAATTCTTTGTGCTGAAATCCCATCAGGATAACATTGGCGGCATTTTTGGATGTATTTCTGGCTGTAATGGAGCGCTGAATATATACCTGTGTATTGTAACGGCACTGTCTGTTGAAAAATATCTTCATAAGGAAATCAAATCGGTATCCGTTTTGTGTACCATGGGAATCTTTTTGACGTGTTCCGTTCTTGCGGAGTTGAAAGTAGGATTTGTGGAGCTCCCAATGATCATTGTACTGGCAATTCTGTTTAATCGTCCTTCTTTTAGAACGGTAGTGACTACAATTGCTGTGTTGTTGATGATCCCAGTCGGAGTATCGGCGATCATTGTAATATTTCCACAATGGGCTGCGTCATTTATGAGCATAGATGCATTTTTTGGAACAGGATCCGGAACTGGTGGCGGCTATAATATCTCAAGACTGAATGCGTTTTCAGAAATTAATGATTTATTTTTTAAGAATGATTTCTTACAGAATGCGTTAGGCTTGGGATTTGGTAATTGTGAATATTCGGCTATCAGCTTTTTTTCCAGCAGCTTTCATAAACGCTATGGTTGGCTGCATTACAGATGGTTTACCCACCAGATGTGGTTTTTGGAATGTGGGTATTTGGGAATTCTATTCTACGCCTCGTTTTTTGTCACCTTATTCCTATGGTTTATGCGCCAGAAAAAAGAATTTGGAGATAACAATGGTTGGGGATCTTTCGGACAAATCATGATCGCAATTTGCGCTCTTAATTATATCTATAACTATACATTGCGGACGGACGAGGGCTATATGCTCTATCTTGCATTGGCGTTTCCATGTTTGTATTACCGATGTGCCATGGAGAAGAGAAAGCTTAAGCTGGTAAAAACAGGGGACTGATTTGCTCATTTCGCAAAGTACGAAAGTGCGTTCAAGAATGGAAAGGAATAGCGATTATGGAAATTTGTATTCTATCCATGCAAAGAGTAAACAACATGGGTTCATTGCTTCAGGCATATGCATTGAAAAAAATGCTGGAAGAAATGGGTCATAGCGTTTCATTTTTGGATATACAAATGAATGAAGCGGATAATGCTTTATTGGGAGATATCAGGCTGGATTTCCATGGCGAATCCGAAAGAGGAGGCATTATCGGAAAACTGTCGAAATTGGACAGATATACATTTATTCGTGTAAGAAACAAAGAAAGATTAAAAAAACAAAGAGACTTGTTTGAATTGTTTCGACAGAAAGTGTTAGATATAGAAAAAAAACTTAACGAATATGATGTATGCGTGATTGGATCCGATGAGGTATTTAATTGCCTAAATGCTGGGGGTTGGGGATTTACATCCCAGTTATTTGGCAATGTTCCGGAGTCACAAAAAGTAATCACATATGCGGCATCTTGCGGTGCAACGACATATGAAAAACTGCCGGAAGGTGTAAGAGAAAAAATAAGAAATACAGTAACGAACTTGTCAGCGGTTTCAGTGCGAGATGACAATACAAGATTGTTTATTGAACACTTTACGGATAAAAAAATCTCCATAAATTTAGATCCGGTCTTAATCGGTGATTTTGACAGGGAGATTAGAGAAGCTGAACTGCCGAAACTTCCCTCCAGGTATTGTGTGATTTACTCCTATATCAATAGAATTCACGATAAACAGGAAATTAAGGCAATTCAAGATTTTTGCAATGCACACAAATTGGTTCCGGTTGCATTGGGTGCGCCACAGTTCTGGTGTAAACACTTTATTCCGTGTTCCCCCTTTACGGGCTTAAAGGTGTTCCAAAATGCGGAGTTTATTATTACGGATACCTTCCATGGCAGCATTTTGTCTGTGATTACAAAGCGGAAGTTTGCTACGGTGATTCGTGGCAGCAATCATAATAAACTATACGATTTGCTGGCACGTCTTGGGCTTGAAGACAGAGTGTGCAATCAACTCAGTGAGCTTGAAAAAAACCTGACTGCGGAAATTGATTACGACAACGTTCAATCCATTCGTGATCGGGAGAAGAGAAATACATATTCCTACTTGAGAGAATCCATTGTGCCAAGAGCAGACAGTGGGAGAGACAATAGATTATGAAGTTATCAGGGTCAATGAAAAATGTGGCTAAAATATCCTCTGGAACTGCATTAGGGCAGATTATTTCCATAGTAACGCTTCCGATTATTACAAGATTATACGGGGCAGAAGTTATGGGAAGTTGGGCAGCAATATATGCGATTTCTGCGATTTTGGTGTACTGCTGTGATTTGGGACTGAGTCAGGCAATCATGATAGAATCGGATGAGGAAGTAGAAAAATTGTATCAAATGGTTTCTACACTCAGCTTTCTAATCTGCTCGCTGGCATATGTTATCTTGTTGGGATACTATAAGCTGCTGGGGAATGATCTCGCATCGGCGAGTGTCACTTCGTTCTTTGTTGTCACGTATGCGTTTACGATGCGCCAGGTACAAACATGCTATACTTGGCTGAATAGAGAAAAGAAGTATGATGTGTTAATGAGAAATCCAGTAATCAACTATGCCGCAGTTGCTGTTTTCTCGATTTTATTCAGTCTTTTGGGTTTTAGAAAGTATGGATACTTTTGTGGTGTCATACTCGGTCAGATTTTTACGTTATTGAATATGGGAGCAGCGTTGCCTGAGTTTCGTGTTTGTCTGGACTTATCCTTTTATAAGCATACGATAAAGAAAAATCAAGAATTTGTGAGATATCAGATGCCGGCACAGATGAGTGTTCAATTGCGACAGCAGGTTCCAAATCTTTTGATTGGCGCACTGTTTGGAAATACGATGCTAGGATATTTTTCGATATCACAGAAGTTGATCAGTATTCCCATTACGTTTATAGGTCAGTCGCTTGGCAAGGTTTTTTATCAAAAGGCTGCGGAGATGAAACGGACAGGAAAGGAGATCGGCGCCTTCCTGAAACGGAATATGAACAGAGCTATGATGGTTTCCATTATCCCAATGATTCTGTTTGCTGCGTTTGGTGATGCAGCCATTGTGATTTTCTTTGGTAAAGACTATGGGATGGGTGGAACAATATCCCGTATTATTGTTTTTCGATCTTTATTTACATTTATTTCAACATCATTGGCAGGAATTGATATTGTTACAGAACAGCAGAAGAGGACATTACAGACCTGTCTTATGCAGACGATTTTGTCTTCGGCAAGTGTTCTGGCAGGTTATTATCTAACGCATTCCATGATCGTAACTGTGTGGATGATGGTTATCACATTTGATATCATGCAGATGTGGTATTTTGTGAAGATTTATAAATCCTTGAGAATGTCTGCAATGGAGTATATCAAAATTGTTGTTGTGACGATCCTTGTTGTGGCTGTGGGTGCGGTTTTGTCAAGAGCCGCATTTATTCAAATTGCATCTGCAATACACTGGCCACTGTTTGAATTTCTCTTGAACTGTTTTGTGTAAGGGGGTTGGTATGGTGAAAACGGTATGCGCGCAGGATAAATGCACAGGCTGTATGGCGTGTGTGGATAGTTGCGCGAGGAATGCAATTCAAATTGTCGATTCTCTCAGCTGCTACAATGCGGTAATTGATGAAGCAAACTGTGTTGATTGTAATCGGTGTCAAAATGTATGCCAGGTGAATTATCCGGTTTCCTTGCAGGAGCCAATTTATTGGTGTGAAGGATGGGCAAATTCACAGGAGATTCGTGAAGCTTCCTCATCTGGAGGATATGCTCTGGCCATAGAGAAAGCCTTTCTCAAAAATGGTGGCTGGGTATGCAGCTGCACCTTTGCGGATGGACGATTTACTTTTTCTCTTGTCAATAAGGAAGAAGATGCCATTCAATTTGCCGGTTCAAAGTATGTAAAGAGTGACCCCAGAGGAGTTTATTCGGCGATTCAAAAAAAACTGCGAGATGGAGAAAAAGTCCTTTTTGTAGGACTTCCGTGTCAATCTGCTGCACTGAAAAACTATGTTCGTCATAATCAAGAGTGTTTGTATACAATTGATTTGATCTGTCATGGTACGCCATCCCCACAGATCCTGGAGCTATTCCTGAAGGATCACGGTTTGTCATTGAAAACGATAGATAAGCTGAGTTTTCGAGAGAATACAAATTTTAAGCTAGATATAATCGGAAAGTCTCTTACCGTTCCTGCAGTACGGGATTACTACACGATGACGTTTTTGCGATCGACGACGTATACAGAGAATTGCTATTCCTGCAGATATGCCACATTGAATAGGGTATCTGATATCAGTTTGGGTGATTCCTGGGGAAGTGAGCGGCATGAAAGTGAAATCGAAAAAGGGGTATCCTTTGCGTTAGTCCAGAGCGAGAAAGGAAAAGAACTTTTGGACATGGCAGATTTGAAAACTTTGGATACAGATTTGGATCGTGCAGTTGCATATAATCATCAACTTCATCACCCTTCCATCAAGCCTCAGGAGAGAGTACCCTTCTTTGCCATGTTGAATAAGGGGAAAAGTTTTACATATGCTGTGAAAAAGAGCTATCCATCCCGTTATTATAAAAACTATCTGAAAACAATTCTCTATCATGCGCGTGTTGTCAAATGAAGTTGCGCATTTTATGAAAACAAAGGGTCCATAGCGAGGGCCTCTGTGTTAGAATCAATCTGCAACAAAAATCAACACAGAAATAGGCAATCGCTATGGACTACCCCACTCATATCACAAACCACGAAAAAAGTAAACAGCTAGCTTACGAAGATTACGTGATAATCGAGCTGCGGCTGAAAAGAATCCCCGGTTGGACCTGACAGATTGGAAAGGAATGGTGGTGGAAATAGAATCCGGAGAAAACAATCATTTTACCTCGTCGTCACCCGTGCAGTCTACACGGATTCTATATACGCCTTCCCCCTTTGCGCGATCTTCGCTCTTTCATTTGCAGGAGGTGGGCTCCTTGAAGGCGCTTCGGGGGCATACGAGCAGGCGGGAGGGGCTGCAGTCGTTTCTTTGCTTCGTGGTGGAATCCGGGGCGGGGGAGCTTCAGCTTGAGGGGAAGCGGTATCCGCTGGAAACGGGGGATGTGGTGTTCCTCGACTGCCGCAAGCCCTATTCCCACGCTACGTATGAGCACCTGTGGAGCCTGCGGTGGTGCCATTTCAGCGGGGAGGCCATCCCGGCGATTTATGAGAAGTATCTGTCCCGGGGCGGGCAGCCGGTATTCCATCCGGAGGACGCCGCGCCCTTCTCGCAGATTCTGATGGCGCTGTATGAAACGGCCTCCTCGGAGGATTATATCCGGGATATGCGCATCCATTCCCAGCTGTCGGTGCTGCTGGAGCGGATCATGTCCTACTCCTGGAACCCGGACAGCGCCGCGGAGCATCCGGCCTCCCGGGTGGATATCCGGCAGATCAAGGCGTTCCTGGACGAGCACTACATGGAAAAGCTTTCCCTGGCGGACCTGGCGAGGACCTTCTACGTGGACAAGTCCTACCTGTGCAAAATCTTCAAGGACAACTACGGTACCACGGTGAATAACTACCTGCTTTCCCGGAAGATCACCGAGGCCAAGCGCCTCCTGCGGTTCAGCGACAAGACCGTGGAGGAGATCGGGCTGCTGGTGGGCATCGGCGAGAGCGCCTATTTCAGCCGGGTGTTCAAAAAAGTCGAGGGCGTCAGCCCCAGGGAATACCGGAAGCTGTGGTAGGGGAGAAAAGTTGTTTCGCGCTCGAAAATAGAACTGTCATTGCCGCGAAAAACGCTGTCATTGCCATGAAAAACGCTGTCATTGCGAGCCAGTTCGCAAACTGGCGTGGCAATCCCCCGGTCCTTCCACCATTTTTCGTTTATCGTGGTGTGTTGACACGTGATGATTGCGAGCCAGTGGGCGCAGTGGCGTGGTGACCGAAGGGAATGCCTGTGGTGCAATCCCCGAAGGATTTAGGGCGGTTTTCGTTACGTTTCCCCTCTAACCGGGGGATTGCACCACAGGCATTCCCTTCGGTCACCACACCAGTCTGCGGACTGGTTCGCAATGACAGGTTATGGAGTGCGGACTGGTTCGGGGGAACCGTATTAGACCGGGTGTGCAAAACAATATTGTGCAAGTTTGGCACAACATCGTCCCTTGCTTTTTCCGGGTTCATTGGATAAAATACCATCGTTAGCCGAAAATGGTTAGACGATGGCGTCATTGCCCCTCTGCCGTGGCAGAGGGGTTTTTATTTTGCATTATGGAGGAATTACAATATGTCTAAAGTCGCGCTCATTACCGGCATCACCGGCCAGGACGGCAGCTACCTTGCCGAGTTCCTGCTGGAGAAGGGCTACGAGGTTCACGGCATCACCCGCCGCGCTTCCATTTCCAACACCGCCCGGATCGACCACCTGATGGGGAAAATCCGGCTCCACGACGGGGATCTCACCGATTCCTCTTCCCTGATCCGGATTATCGCCCTGGTGCAGCCGGACGAAATCTACAACCTGGCCGCCCAGAGCCATGTGCAGGTGTCCTTCGATGTGCCGGAGTACTCCGGGGATGTGGATGCGCTGGGCGTTCTGCGGATTCTGGAGGCCTGCCGGATCCTGGGCCTGACCAAGAAGACCAAGGTGTATCAGGCCTCCACCTCCGAGCTCTACGGCAAGGTGGAGGAGGTTCCCCAGCGGGAGACCACCCCTTTCCACCCCTACTCCCCCTACGCCGTGGCGAAGCAGTACGGCTTCTGGATCACCAAGGAGTACCGGGAGGCCTACGGCATGTTCGCCGTCAACGGCATCCTCTTCAACCACGAGTCCGAACGCCGGGGCGAGAACTTCGTCACCCGGAAGATCACCCTGGCCGCTGGCCGGATCGCCGAGGGGCTGCAGGACCATCTGGAGCTGGGCAACATGGATTCCCTCCGGGACTGGGGCTACGCCAAGGACTATGTGGAATGCATGTGGCTGATTATGCAGCAGGAGAAGCCCGACGACTTCGTCATCGCCACCGGCGTACAGCACACCGTGAGGGACTTCACCGAGAAGGCCTTCGCCGCCAACGGTATGCGAATTCGCTGGGAGGGCTCCGGCGTGGACGAGAAGGGCTACGATGCCGAGACCGGTAAGCTGCTGGTGTCCGTGAACCCCCAGTGGTTCCGGCCCACCGATGTGGACAACCTCTGGGGCGACCCTACCAAGGCCAGGACCGTCCTGGGCTGGAACCCCCAGAAGACCAGCTACGAACAGCTGGTTGAAATCATGGCAAAGCACGACCGTGCTCTGGCCAAGCGGGAAAGAGCGTTGAAGGAGGCGGACTGACATGATGGAGAAAAACGCCAAAATCTATGTGGCGGGCCACCGGGGCATGGTGGGCAGTGCCATTGTTCGGGAACTGAACCGTCAGGGCTACAACAACATCATCACCCGCACCCACAAGGAGCTGGACCTGACCAGGCAGGATCAGGTAGAGGCCTTCTTCCAGGCGGAGAAGCCGGAGTATGTGTTCCTGGCCGCCGCCAAGGTGGGCGGCATCGTTGCCAACCAGAGCGCCCTGGCGGATTTCATGTACGACAACATGGTCCTGGAGATGAACGTGATCCACTCCGCCTGGATAAACGGCTGCAAGAAGCTGGAATTCCTGGGCTCCTCCTGCATTTATCCCCGGATGGCTCCCCAGCCCATGAAGGAGAGCTGCCTGCTGACCTCCGAACTGGAAAAGACCAACGAGGCCTACGCCCTGGCGAAGATCTCGGGCCTTAAATACTGCGAATTCCTGAACAGGCAGTACGGCACGGACTACATCTCCGTCATGCCCACCAACCTCTACGGCCCCAACGACAACTACCATCCCACCCACTCCCATGTGCTGCCTGCCCTGATCCGCCGGTTCCACGAGGCCAAGGTGGAGGGCAAGACTGAGGTCACCTGTTGGGGCGACGGCAGCCCTCTGCGGGAGTTCCTGTATGTGGACGACCTGGCCAACCTCTGCGTGTTCCTGATGAACAACTATTCCGGCAACGAAACCGTCAACGCCGGCACCGGCAAGGAGCTGACCATCAAGGAGCTGACCGAGCTGGTGGCCAAGGTGGTGGGCTACACCGGGGAGATTAAGTGGGATCCCTCCAAGCCCAACGGCACCCCCCGGAAGCTGCTGGATGTTTCCAAGGCCACGGCCCTGGGCTGGACCTACAAAACCGAACTGGAGGAAGGCATCCGCCTGTCCTACGAGGATTTCCTGAACAATCCCATGCGCGCAGAACGGTAAGCCCACAGAAAACGGCATCAGGGCGCTGTGGCAGCACAGCGCCGCAGATTGGAGAAAGACATCATGAACATCGTCCTGTTATCCGGCGGCTCCGGCAAGCGCCTGTGGCCCCTCAGCAATGACATCCGCTCGAAACAGTTTATCAAAATTTTCAAAACCGAAGACGGCGGCTACGAGTCCATGGTCCAGCGGGTGTACCGGCAGATCCGAAAGGCGGATCCGGATGCCAGCGTGACCATTGCCACCTCCAAGGCCCAGGCCTCTGCCATCCACAACCAGCTGGGGGAAAACGTGGGGATTTCCGTGGAGCCCTGCCGCAGGGACACCTTCCCCGCCATCGCCCTGGCCACGGCGTATCTGGCCGATGTGGTGGGGGTTGGCCGGGAGGAGGCCGTGGTGGTCTGCCCGGTGGACCCCTATGTGGAGGATGACTATTTTGAAGCGCTGAAGGGATTGGCCCTGCAGGCGCAGAAGGGGGAGGCCAACCTGGTGCTCATGGGCATCGAGCCCACCTACCCTTCCGAAAAATACGGCTATATCATCCCCGAAAGCGCCGAGCATACCTCGTCGGTGAAGACCTTCCAGGAAAAGCCGGACGCGGAAACCGCCAAGCGTTACATTGCCCGGGGCGCCCTGTGGAACGGCGGCGTATTTGCCTACAAGCTGGGCTATATGCTGGACAAGGCCCACGAAATGATCGACTTTGCGGATTACCGGGACCTGTATGCCAAGTACGACACCCTGACCAAGATTTCCTTTGACTATGCCGTGGTGGAGAAGGAGCCCAAAATCCAGGTCCAGCGCTTTGCCGGACAGTGGAAGGATCTGGGCACCTGGAACACCCTGACGGAAGCCATGGAGGAAACCGTGGTGGGCAAGGGCGTGCTGAACGATGTGTGCTCCAATGTGCACATCGTTAACGAGATGGATGTGCCCATCCTGGCTATGGGACTGCGGGATGTGGTAATCTCCGCCAGTCCCGAGGGCATTCTGGTTTCGGACAAGGGCCAGAGCTCCTACATTAAGCCCTATGTGGACAAATTTGAGCAGCAGGTTATGTTCGCCGAGAAAAGCTGGGGCAGCTTCCGGGTGCTGGACGTGGAGAAGGAGTCGCTGACCATCAAGGTAACCCTGAATCCCGGCCACTCCATGAACTACCACAGCCACCAGCACCGGGACGAAACCTGGACGGTGATTTCCGGCACCGGCAGGACCATTGTAGAGGGTATGGAGCGCAATGTGGGGCCCGGGGACGTGATTCCCATGAAGGCCGGGCAGCGCCACACGGTGATTGCCCTGACGGAGTTGAAGATGATCGAGATTCAGCTGGGCCGGGAAATCAGCGTGGAGGACAAGCAGAAGTTCCCGCTGGGACACTGATCGCAGCAAACAGAGGCAGCCCCCGGACGGGGGTTGCCTTCGCTCATTCCTTTTCGAATTTCTCCAGCACTTTCAGGAAACGCTTTCCGTACCGCTGGGCTTTGGCGCTGCCCACGCCGGAAACGCTTAGAAGCTGCTCCATACTCTTTGGCTGTTTGGCGGCCATATCCTCCAGGGTGGCGTTGGTGAAGATCACATAGGCGGGGACGCCCGCCTCCTTTGCCAGCTGGGTTCGCAGCTCCTTCAGGGCCGTGAGGAGCTTCGAATCGGCGGCAACCGAACCGGACTGGGGGAAGCGCTGTTCCAGCTCGGCTTCATCCAGGGTGATGACGACGGGCTCCCCCCGGAACAGGACGCCGGAGGCGGCGGGGGTCAGGCTGACAATCTCATTTTTGCCGTAGGAGACCAGGCCGATGGACTGTAAATGGGTGAGGATTTCCCGGATTTCCTCTCGGGAGTAGCTGCGCATCAGACCGTAGGTGCTTACTGTTTCCAGGCCGCTTTCCAGCAGCCGCCTGTCTTTGCTTCCCCGGAGCACCAGGACAGTCATGGTGACCGTGCTGCTGTGGCCCAGGGCGCTGTCAATCCGGCGGATGCAGGAGAGTACCATCTGGGCCTCCCGGGTGATGTCCTTGGAGGCCATTTTTCCCGTTCGCTGGATGGAGGAAGGCTGCTTATCCTTGATCTTGGGTTTCCTGCTTACCGAGATTCCCGTGCAGCTGCCGCAGTTTCCGCAGGGCTGGGGCAGGGGCTGGCCGAAGTAGTCCAGGATGTACTGCCGCAGACAGCGGTTCGTTTCGCAGTAGTTGATCATCTTATAAAGCCTTTGAAGATCCCGCTGGCGCAGAAGCTCCCGGTCCTCCTCGGGCAGCTCGCTTTCTTCATAAGATTTCTGAATGAAGAATTTCGCGGTGAGGATGTCCTTCTTCCCGAAAAGCAGGATGCACTCGGCCTTTTCGCCGTCCCGGCCTGCCCGGCCGGCCTCCTGGTAGTAGGCCTCCATGCTCTGGGGCATGTTGTAGTGGATAACGAAGGAAACATTGGACTTGTCAATGCCCATGCCGAAGGCGTTGGTGGCCACCATCACCGTTTTGCGGTCGTAGAGGAAATCCTCCTGATTCTGCCCTCGCTCCTCGTCGGTTAGCCCTGCGTGGTATCGGGTGGCGGCGAAGCGTTTGGATTGGAGGAACGCGCAGACTGCCTCCACCTCCTTCCGGGTGGAGCAGTAGACAATGCCGCTCTTCCCCTTGCGCAGGGCAAGCAAAGTCAGCAGCTCCCCACGCTTGCTGTCGGGGGTGCGGACCTCAAAGCGGAGGTTGGGCCGGTCGAAGCCGGTGACCATCAGCAGCGGGTTCTGCAATTGGAGGTTTTGCAGAATGTCCCGCCGGACGGCGGGGGTGGCGGTGGCGGTATAGGCGGATACCACAGGGCGGCGGGGAAGCCGATCCAGAAATTCCGGGATCTTCAGATAGCTGGGCCGGAAATCCTGTCCCCACTGGGAGATGCAGTGGGCCTCGTCCACGGCCACCAGGGAAATGGGCACCTCCTGGCACAGGGACAGGAATCCCTCGCCCAGGAGCCGCTCAGGGGCCACATAGACGATTTTGTAGCAGCCCCGCCGCAAATTCCGAAAGACCAGCCGGAGCTGCTCCGGGGTCAGGGAGCTGTTGATATAGGCGGCGCTGATCCCGGCACTTTTCAGGGCAAGGACCTGATCACGCATCAGGGAAATCAGCGGGGAAATCACCAGGGTAATTCCCGGGAGCATCAGGGCAGGAATCTGATAGCACAGGCTCTTCCCGCCGCCGGTGGGCATCACGCCGAAGGCGTCCCGCCCTGCGGCCTGGGCGTCGATCAGCGCTTCCTGGGCGCCCCGGAATTGGGAGTAACCGAAATATTTTTGCAGGATTTCATACTTATCATCCAATGGGCGTCACCTTGCTTTCATTGGTTCTGGGAACAGTATATCATAGCAAAATCCAAAAGAAAAGCCCGTACAGAAGCGGGGCCGGAAATTCCGCATTGCATTTTATGCGAAGGGGTGGTAGAATCAAACCATTAAGCTGTGATTGGCAGATGATGAAAAGGAGCGTGTGTGATTATGTGCGGCATCGTAGGGTTTACCGGAAAATGTCAGGCTGCCCCCATTCTGCTGGACGGACTGTCCAAGCTGGAGTACCGGGGCTATGATTCCTCCGGACTGGCCGTCCGGGACGGGGAAAGCCTTGCCCAGGTTGTGAAGGCCAAGGGCCGTCTGACCAACCTGATTGAGAAGACCGACGGCGGAAACGCCCTGGTGGGAACCTGCGGCATCGGCCACACCAGGTGGGCAACCCACGGCGAACCCAGCGAGACCAACGCCCATCCCCATGTTTCCGGCAACTGCACGGGAACCGGCTCCGGGGATGTGGAGTCCGCGGTGGTGGGCGTCCACAACGGCATCATCGAGAATTATCAGGAGCTTCGGGACAAGCTGGTGAAGCACGGCTATCGCTTCTACAGCCAGACGGACACCGAGGTGGTCATCAAGCTGGTGGATTATTACTACAAAAAGTACAAGCTGGGGCCCATTGACGCCATTGCCAAGACCATGGTGCGCGTCCGGGGCTCCTACGCCCTGGAGCTGATGTTCACGGATTACCCTGGGGAGATCTGGGTGGCCCGGAAGGACAGCCCCATGATCATCGGAATTGCCGACGGCAATACCTATGTGGCGTCGGATGTTCCCGCGATTCTGAAATACACCCGCAATGTGTATTACATCGGAAACCTGGAGTTTGCGAGACTGCTTCCCGGGGAGGCCCATTTCTACGATCTGAACGGCGACGAGGTTGCCAAGGAGCCTGTGCAGATCGAATGGGACGCGGAAGCCGCGGAAAAGGCGGGCTACGAGCATTTCATGATGAAGGAGATCCACGAGCAGCCCAAGGCGGTGCGCGATACCATAAACTCCCTCATCCGGGATGGGAGAATCGACCTGGGTGCGGTGGGCCTCAGTGACGAACAGATCAGGGACATCGAACAGATTCACATTGTGGCCTGCGGCTCGGCCTGGCATGTGGGCATGGAGGCTCAGTACATTCTGGAGGATTTGGCGGCAATCCCGGTGCGGGTGGAGCTGGCCTCGGAGTACCGCTACAGGAGCATTCCCATGAACGCCAATACGATGGTCATTGCGGTCAGTCAGTCCGGAGAAACGGCGGATACGCTGGCAGCCCTGCGGCTGGCGAAGGAGAAAGGGGTTTCCACCCTGGCCGTGGTCAACGTGGTGGGCAGTTCCATTGCCAGGGAAGCGGATCACGTGCTCTATACCCTGGCCGGACCGGAAATCTCGGTTGCCACCACCAAGGCCTACAGCGCCCAGCTTGTGGCCATGGACTGCCTTGCGGTGCAGTTTGCCCTGGCTCGAGGGCGGATTACCGAGGAGCAGTACGGTTATTACATCCGGGAATTGCAGACCATCCCGGACAAGATGGAAAAGATTCTGGAGGACAAGGGCCGTATCCAGTGGTTCGCGTCAAAATATGCCAATGCCCATGACGTGTTCTTCATCGGCCGTGGAATCGATTATGCCGTGGGGCTGGAGGGAAGTCTGAAGCTGAAGGAAATCTCCTATGTCCATTCGGAGGCCTACGCCGCCGGAGAGCTGAAGCACGGCACCATCAGTCTGATTGAGGACGGCACCCTGGTCATCGGGATTCTGACCCAGAACGCCCTGTACGAGAAGACCATCAGCAATATGGTCGAATGCAAGAGCCGGGGGGCCTATCTGATGGGCCTGACCACCTATGGAAAATACGAAACGGAGGACCACGTGGATTTCACCGTGTATGTTCCCAAGGTGGACGAGCATTTTGTGGGAAGTCTGGCGGTGATTCCGCTGCAGCTCATGGGCTACTATGTGAGCGTGGCCAAGGGATTGGACGTGGACAAGCCCAGAAATCTGGCAAAGAGCGTCACCGTGGAATAAGCGGGAAGAGGCTGCCGGACAGCATTCCCCGGAAATAGACACCCCCATCCGGCTGCTGCCGGATGGGGGACGCTTTTCGTCGGTAACAGTTTTTCACGGATATCCCCTGGATTTTGGAAGCATCGCGCGGATACTGAGCAGACAGGAAAATTGTTGTTTGAAAGTGCGCACTGAAAACTACCTGTCATTGCGAACCAGTCCGCAGACTGGTGTGGCAATCCCCCGGTCCGGAGGAACCAGGTAACGATTACCACCAAAAACCGCTACAATCCCCTGCTTTTCCGGGAGCGTTTCGATACATTTCCCCACTAACCGGGGGATTGCCACGCCAGTGTGCGCACTGGCTCGCAATGACAGCGTTTTTTCGGGCGTGCACGCGTAAACAACAATTTACAGCACCTCTGGCGTTGTAAGCGGGACTATACCACTTGGAAAATGTAGAATTTCAGGTAGTCGGTTTCCGGGACGTTCCAGAGGATGGGGTGGTCGGGGGATTGCTGGCGGGCCTCGATCTGGCGCAGCTCCACGCCCGCGTCCAGGGCGGCGGAGCGGAGCATTTTTACGAACTGCTCCGAGGGCATGAAGTGGCTGCAGGAGGCCGTGGCGAAATATCCGCCCCGGGGCAGCAGCTTCAGGGCCCGGAGGTTGATTTCCTTGTAGCCCCGCTGGGCGCTGTCCACGGTTTTCCGGGACTTGGTGAAGGCGGGAGGATCCAGAATGATGAAGTCGTAGGGTGCTTTGCCCTTGGCGGCCAGCTCCGGCAGCAGGTCGAATACGTCCGCGGTGACGAAATCCATTTTGTCCCCCAGGCCGTTCCGGACGGCGTTGGCCCGGGCCATTTCAATGGCGGAGGCGGAGATATCCACCGCGGTGACATGCTCGGCACCGCCCATGGCGGCATTCAGGGCGAAGGAGCCGGTGTGGGTAAAGCAGTCCAGCACCCGTTTCCCACGGGCCAGCCGGGCCACAGCCAGACGGTTGTACTTCTGATCCAGGAAAAAGCCGGTTTTCTGGCCGTTTTCCACATCCACCCGGTAGTAGATTCCGTTTTCACAGATTTCCGTCACGGTGTCCGGGAATTCCTCCCCCAGGGGAAACCAGCCTTTGCCCTGTTCCAGACCCTCCAGGGCACGGATGGCAACGTCGTTGCGTTCAAAAACGCCCCGAATCTGCTGGCCGTCAGAGCGGAGGACCTTGACAAGAAGAGGGAACAGCATGGGCTTGATTTTTTCCATGCCCACAGAGAGGGTCTGGGTGACCAGAATGTCGGAAAACCGGTCTACGGTTAGCCCCGGGAAGCCGTCGGCCTCGCCGAAAATCACGCGACAGCAGCTCAGGTCGCTGCCCATCACCGTCTTGCGGTAGTCCCAGGCGTATTGAATCCGGCGCTGCCAGAAGGCTTCGTCAAACCGGTCATTGGCGTTGCGGGAGATCAGGCGCAGGCGGATTTTGCTCTGGCGGCTGACGAAGCCGGTGCCCAGATACTTGCCCTTCTCGCTGACCGCGTCAGCCAAAGCGCCGTTTTCGCAGTCGCCCTCCTCCCGGATAACCTCGCCTTCGTAAATCCAGGGATGGCCCTGCTCCACCCAGCGGGTACCCTTGGCGGTGATGATGAATCTGGGAAACGCGCGCTCTGCCTTCATAGTGATCCGTCCTTTATCCTTTTTGGGACAGTATACCATAGGAAAAGGCAAAAGAAAAGCCCGGAAAGAAAGTTTTCGGCAGGGAAACAGGGGAGAAGCGCCCATTCATTCTGAAAACGACAGGACGACAAATTGGTGTTTGTCAGGCTGCGTCCCAAATTACCTGTCATTGCGAACCAGGCCGCAGCCTGGTGTGGCAATCCCCCGGTTAGAGGGGAAATGTATCGACAATTGCCCTACAGAGCGGGAAAACGTTGCGATTTTTGGTGGTAATCGTTACCTGGTTCCATTCAACCGGGGGATTGCCACGCCAGTGTGCGCACTGGCTCGCAATGACAGCGTTTATTTGACAAACAACAATCTGTCGATCCGGATGAAACCGGATTGGGGCAGAAAGGAAAACCCCTGCCGGTCTGGGACCGGCAGGGGAGGGAATGGAATGGGGATGATCAGGCAAGGTTCTTGCTTTCGAAGAAGGTGACCTGGGCGGTGACCTCTACGGGGTATTTCATGATGTTGGGCACGTCATCCCGTTCGATTTCCTTCTTGGGGACGCTCATGTTCACACTGTTGACGATGCAGCGCCAGTGGCTGCCGGAGAGGGCGTCCACGATGCTGCGGGCGCTGGCGTAGCTGTCACACCGGAAGGTCATGTTGATAACCCGGCGGACGGTGCCGTCAGCATTCACGGCCACATCCCGGAAGGTCAGGTTGTATTCCTCGCTGGCGGACAGAATGCCGTTGAGCTGGGCGATAACCACAGTGGCGTTGTCGTAGGGGGCGATTTCGGTGATCTCGTCGGCAGGCCGGGCCAGAATGGCGTCCACCTCATCCTGCATGGACTTCATCTTGGCGGCCTTGGCGGCGGCGGTGGCGATGTCCGTGTCCAGCTGGGCGGACTTGGACTGAATGTCCAGAATCTCATTCTGCAGCGGGGTATAGAAGAACATGTACCAGCAGCTGCCCACCACCAGAACTACCAGGATGATGAGCATGACCACTTCCCGGGAGGAGAGCTTCTTAGCCATTTTCACTTACCTCCTTTGCGAGAATCACAACCAGGTTGACTTCCTTGATGGCGGCGTCGTCATTGGAAGCCTTGTAGACCGTGGCGCTCTGTACCATGGGATCCTGCTCCAGCAGCGTGATCAGGGAGCTGGTCTGCTCCAGGGTAATGCCTTCCAGGTTCACGGTGAGCACATTCTGGGAAATGGAGAAGTCCTCAATCCGGGCCTTGGGCAGGATCTTGCTCTCCATCAGACGGAGGATATCCATCCGCTCTACCAGATTGGTCTCATCTTCCGTCATCCAGCCGTAGCTGTAGCGGCCGTAGAGAGCCTGGAGCTCGTCCCAGCCTGCCAGCTTGGCGTTGAGGATGTCCATCTGGGTCTGTTTGGAGCTGAGCTCGTTAAGGGCCTGGGTTTTCTGATCCAGGGGGTCCAGGATGGCGAATTTGGTGAACAGCAGGGTCGCCACAATGATGACCAGGGCCACAACGGCCACCTTGCCGAGATTGAAATCGCTCTTATGCCTGGCGAAGTTCATGGTGACCTTGGCCTGCGTCACCATCTTTTTGCCGCCTAATTTGCCCGCGGTCTTGGCTTTGGTTTCGTTTGCCATAATGTGCGACTCCTCTCTTACTGCATGGCGGCGCCTGCGGCGATGGCGCTGCGGGCGGTGGCAGAATTCTCCACGCCGCCGGGAACCAGACGGCAGATGTGATGCAGCTGCATATCGGTGGCCTTCAGCACCGCGGTGCGCAGGCTCTCGGTGACGGAGCCGCCGCAGAGATAGATATCCCGCAGGGCCGCGCCCTCGGTGTGGTAGGAGTAGAAGTTCACCACACGCATGACCTCCACCGCCAGGTCGTTCATGACTTCGGTGCAGCAGGACATGTACTGGTCGGGATCCAGCTCTTTGTAGTTTCTGGCCTGGCGGGCATCCAGCTTGTATTCCCCGGCGATGACCTCGTCCATGGTGCCGCCGCCCATGTCGATGTCCTTGCCCATGACGTAGTGGCCGTCCTTGAAAACGGAGACAGTGGTATGGGTGGCGCCCATGTCCACAATGCAGACCTCCTTGGGAAGGTTCTGGCAGGCGCGGATCAGGTTCTCCCAGGACATTTCCGCGGGAACGGCCACCTTCATGGTAAAGCCTGCCTTTTTAAGCCAGGAGTAGTAGTCCTCCATGAGCTTTCCTTCTACGGCGGCGGCATAGAGCTCCATGGTGCCGCCCTGCTTGCCGGCGGGCTGCTGGATGGACTGGACGGAGTAGTCGTAGAGATACTTGTCCGAATCCTTGCCCACGAAATCCCGGAATTCGAAGGGCAGGTTCAGGGCCACGTCCGCCTCACTCATGAGGGGCATGGTGATCTGGTGGGCGATGACCGCCCGGGAGGGAATGACCAGGGCGCAGGGGCCGCTTTTCAGCTTCAGCTCCTTCTTGGCGTTTTTGAGCACCTCCACCAGACCGTCGGGGCTGGTGACGAGGCCGTCACGCACCAGATTGTCGGGCAGAGGGTAGCTTGCGGAGCGGACCAGGGTTTTGCCCCGGACTTCGGCAAACTTGATGGTTGCGGCACCGATTTCGATGCCGAGGATTGTACCAGCCATGAATTGTTACCTCCTGTGTATCAGAACAGGCTGAGATACCAGCCTGCAATTTGCGAACCGAACAGGGATACGAGAAATGCCGCACCGGAAATGGCGGGGCCGAAGGGGAAGGCGATGCCTTTCTTTGCCCCCAGGGTTGCGGCCAGGAGCAGGCCCAGGATGCAGGAAACCAGCAGCAGCAGCAGCCACTCCGGGAAGGAGAAGAACAGCGCCAGCAGGGAAAGCAGCTTGATATCGCCGCCCCCCATGCTCTCCTTGCCCAGCACCTTGTCCATCACCAGCACCAGGGCCAGAAGGCCGATCAGAATGCCGGCGGCGGGAAGCACCTGCTTAAGGAAAGGGGAGGAGAGGCCGTAGGCATACAACAGCTGGGCCAGCCGGAGGACGCCGGGAATCACAAGAAACCGGTTGGGAATCTCGAAGGTGTCCAGATCCACCAGGCTCAGGCAGAATAAACAGGCGAAGAGCACGGCCATGACGGCGAAGTCCAGGCTCAGGTCATAGCGCAGCAGCAGCGCCGGGAACACGATGCCGAGGGTCAGCTCCGCGAGAAAATACCGGGGGCTGATGCGTTTTCCGCAGTAGCGGCAGCGGCCCTTCAGGAACAGGTAGCTGAATACGGGGACCAGATCGTTCCATTTCAGCTCGTGGCCGCAATCCGGGCAGCGGCTCCTGCCGCCGCTCCATTTCTGCTGATGGGCCATGCGGAAGGCCAGACAGTTCAGGGCGCTTCCCATCACCAGCCCCAGCGCCGCGCACAGGAGCAGAAGATAGGTTTTCGTAAAGGGGTCGAGATAGGAAAACATAGATGCTCCTTTGAGGGGAGAATTCAGAAAGACGGGATTGCCGGAAAAAGAATGGTGGTCAGGCACCTGTGCCGCCTACGGGGTAGGAGATGCCGCCCTCGGGGAGGGTAGCGGCGGCGGGGGCGCCTCCGTTGGCGGCGACCTGTGAGAAGGAATCTATGGTATAGATGCTACCGCCGTTGCTGTAATAGGCAACCATAAAGCCGGGATCGATATAGTAGATGTACGCCTTTGCTCCGGGGAAGGATGAACAGCTGAACGTGGTCATATTCGCTGTTGCGGCAGCCACATCCACATCGGAATCCACCAGTGCAGTGTTTGCTTCACCGAGAATGGTTCTAAGATTGGCAGCATCTGCGGCGGCTTTGGCTTTTGTACTGGCGTTGGAAATTATGGGAACAATGAAGGCAACCAATATGGCAATGATGGCGATGACTACCAACATTTCAATCAGGGTAAAACCCTTGTGCCTCTGCTTTAGCATGGGATATCCCTCCCGTTTCATGAAGTGTATGATGCATATTCCAATTTCTCAAATATGGGACACTGGAATATGCCCCATACCAGGGGGCAGGCCGCAACCCATCGACCTGCCTGTTTGGTATGTTATCAGTTGTCTGCGCTGTTAGCCCCGACTTCTTTTCCACCAATAGTGAGTTGGCCATCTGCATCAATAGCAATGGTTACAGGAGATGCGGTGGGAGGAGTAACACCCATGATGTTATCAACGTAATCCCAATCGCCAGTCTGGGTAAGAGTGTAGGTTGTGGAGGTTGCTGCGGGCGTCTCGGCGGTCAGATAATTGATCTGCAATTCAGCAGCAATAGAGCGGATGTTGGCAGCGTCAGCGGATTCCTTAGCCTTCTCGGTAGCGTTGGAAACAACAGGCACGACAATGGCAACCAGAATGGCGATGATGGCGATAACGACCAGCATCTCAATCAGGGTAAAGCCTTTTTTGTTAAGCTTCTTCATAAGAAAGCACCTCTCATACAATTTTTTTCAATTGGGAAATATGTATTCCAACTGCCGCGGGTTGATACGACAGAAGAAACCAATGATAATTATACATTGCCGTACATGCTGAACAGGGGCAGGTACACGGACAGAAGGATGAACACCACCAGGCCCGCCAGGACCAGGACAATGCAGGGCTCCAGGATGCCCAGGGCACGCTGGACGGCTACGTTGACCTCCTGGGTGTAGTAGTCGTTGACCACGTTGAGGGTTTCCTCCAGCTTGCCGGTTTCCTCGCCCACGGCGATCATTTCCTTCAGCAGATTGGGAATCCAGGGGCTTTTTTTCAGACCGTCGCCCAGGCGGTTGCCCTCGATGACGCCGGTGGTGGCGGAGCGGATATCCTCGGAGATCAGCAGATTGCTGGTCACGTTGGCGGTGATGGTGGCGGCTTGCACCAGGGGCAGGCCGGAGGAGAGCATGGTGGACAGGGTGCTGCACAGCTGGCAGGCGCCGTTCATAATGTTCACCTGGCCGATGCCGGGGAATTTCAGCAGGATGCGTGCATACACATGGGCGCCCTTATCGGTTTTCCCGAAGAGATAGGCTCCCAGAACCACCGCGGCGAGGATCGCCAGGCCCAGCAACCAATAGTTGACAAAGAAATTACTGATGGCAATCAGCATTTTGGTGATGCCGGGAAGCTCGCTGCCCATTTGAGCGAAGCTGGATTCAAAGACGGGCACAGCCTTGATCATGATAATGGCGACAACCACGATGGCCACCACAATCAGCATGATGGGGTAGACCATGGCGGAGGCAACCTTGCTGGATACGCTGGCGGAATTCTCGAAGTAAATCTTCAGCTTGGTGAAGCTTTCATCCAGGCGGCCGGATTCCTCACCGGCCCGGACGGTTTCGATGAAGGATTTGGGGAACTGGGGGCCCCGCTTGGCGAAGCTGTCGGCCAGTCCGTTGCCTGCGTGAACATCCTCGGCCACCTGATCCAGAATCCGTTTCAGGTTCTTGTCCTGCTCATTCTCGGCAACCAACTGCAGCGAGCGCACCAGGGGCAGTCCGGCTTTCAGCTCGATGGCCAGCTGACTGCACAGCAGGGCCAGCTTCTTGGGCTTGATCTTGCCGCCGCCCAGCAGCTGCCCGATATCGGCGTTGAGGATGCCGTCGGAGGATTTGACGGGGGCGATTTCCACCAGAACGCGGCAGTTGGCCTTTGCTTTGGCAACGGCGTCGGCCTTGTCGAAGGCCTCCACCACGCCCTCAACCTCCGCGCCACCGGCGGTGAGGCCTTTGTAACGATATGCAACCATAGAGGGTGCTCCTTCCTAGGTGAAATGACAAGAATGATAATATGGATAATTGACGGGGGAACTCGGAAATGACAGGAAAATAACCTGTGTACTTTGCAAAGTGACAAATTGGTGTTTGGCGGGCTGCGTCCCAAATTACCTGTCATTGCGAACCAGTCTGAGGACTGGTTCGCAATGACAGGTAATATGCATCGCGCCTCAAACAACAATTTACCGAACGGCTAAGTAACGCCGAAATACGTACTTTTTGCGGGGCAACGATTGGCTGCGGGGTCAGATACGGACGCTGCGGCGGAGCAGATCGGGGTCGTGGGCGGCTCCGAGGGCGGTCTCGGCGGAGATCCGGCCCTTGCCGTAGAGCTCCAGGAGGCTATTGTCCATCAGGTGGTTGCCCTGGGCAGCGGAGGTGGCGATGGCGTTGGCAATCTGGGGGGTCTTGCCCTCCCGGATCAGGTTACGCACCGCGGGGGTGACGAACATCAGCTCCGTGGCCAGGACCCGGCCGTGGCCGCTGCGGTGGGGCAGAAGCTCCTGGCAGAGCACCGCCTGGAGGCTCATGCTGAGGGCCAGACGGATCTGGGGCTGCTGATTGGCGGGGAACACATTGACGATACGGTCGATGGTATCGGAGGCGGAATTGGTATGGAGGCTGGCGAAGACCAGATGCCCGGTTTCGGCAGCCAAAAGGGCGGTTTCGATGGTTTCCAGCTGGCGCATCTCGCCCACCAGAATCACGTCCGGGTCCTCCCGGAGGATGGCGCTGAGGCCGTCGGAGAAGGAGCGGGTATCCTGTCCCACCTCCCGCTGGTTGATGGTGCATTTGTCGCACTCGTAGATGTATTCGATGGGGTCTTCCAGCGTAATAATATGTTTGGTATCCCGGTGGTTGATGATATCCAGCAGGCAGGCCAGGGTGGTGCTCTTGCCGGAGCCGGTTTCGCCGGTGACCAGGACGATGCCCTGGTTGAAGCGGGTGAAGCGCTCACACTCCTGCGGAAGCCCGATTTCGGAAATGGTGGGGATATGATCGTTGAGGATTCGGATGGCGGCGGAGACGCAGCCCTGCTGGCGGAACAGGTTCACACGGCAGCGTACCCGGTTTCCCAGGCTGAAGGCCAGATCCTGCTCGCCGATCTCGGCGATTTCCTCGTAATTATGACTGATGGCCCGGGCGTAATTCTCGCAGTCCTCGGGGGTCAGCCGGTGGTCGTCCATGTTCACCAGCCTGCCGTCGATGCGCAGCCGGACAGGAACGCCCCGGACAATATGAATGTCGCTGGCTCTGCGGTCCAGAGCCGTGAGAATGATGGAGGAAAGGGGGACAAAGGAGTCCATGGCGGCCACCGTCCTTATGTATGAGGTCTTATACGTCCGTGCTGTTCACGGTGCGGAAGGCTTCGGAGAGGGTTGTAGTTCCGTCCAGCACCAGGCGCTGGCAGTCTACCAGCAGGGTTTCGAAATCACTGTCCTGAATCCTGCGCATCAGCTCGCTGTGGGGGGCGTTGTCGGAAATCGCCTGCTTGATGGGGGCGGTGAGGGTCAGGATTTCGAACACGGCGGTACGGCCCCGGTAGCCGGTGTTGAAGCACATGGGACAGCCCTTGCCACGGTAGAATTTGCGGCCGGGAACGTAGGGCAGCTTCAGCATGGACTGCTCCTCCTCACTGGCGGAGTAGCTTTCCCGGCAGTTGGGGCAGATCCGGCGGACCAGACGCTGGCTGATGACGCCCTTGAGGGCGCTGGAAATCAGGAAGGGCTCCACGCCCATGTCCAGCAGACGGTCAATGGTGCTGGGAGCGTCGTTGGTATGCAGGGTGGAGAGCACCAGGTGGCCGGTGATGGCGGCGCGCATGGCAATGTCGGCGGTTTCACCGTCACGGATCTCACCGACGGCAATGATGTCCGGGTCCTGACGCAGAATGGAGCGCAGGCCGGAGGCGAAGGTCATGCCGGTTTTCTCGTTGATCTGGACCTGGTTGACACCGTCGAAATTGTACTCCACGGGGTCCTCCAGGGTGACCAGGTTCACCTCGTCAGTGTTCAGCTGGCCGATCATGGTGTACATGGAGGAGGACTTACCGGAGCCGGTGGGGCCCACGATCAGGATGACGCCGTTGCTGTTTTCCAGCAGGGCGTTGAACTTCTTCAGGTTCTTGTCCGTCAGGCCGATGCCCTTGGTATTCAGCAGGGAGCTGGACTTGTTCAGCAGACGGATAACCACCTTCTCGCCGTAGACGGTGGGCAGGGTGGAAATACGCAGGTCCACATCCTTGTCACCCACACGGATGTTGCTGCGGCCGTCCAGAGGGATCTTGTGCTCGGCAATGTTCATGTTGCCCATGACCTTGATACGGGCAATGACGGCGGACTGGGTGGCCCGGGGAACGTTGAACACCTTCCGCAGGACACCGTCAATCCGCATCCGGACCACCATCTCCCGTTCCCGGGGCTCCAGGTGGATATCGGAGGCGTTCTGGTTCACCGCGTACTCCAGGAAGCTGTTGACCAGCCGGATGGTGGGAGCGGCGTTCTCATTGTCGGCGCCGATGATGTTGGCGTCGGCGACGCTCTGGAAATCGGAGGGGGCGGATTCGTCGCCCCGCAGCTCCTCCAGGGCCTTCTCGGCGGTTTCGGAGCCGTACAGGTCGGTCAGGGCCCGGGTGATGCTCTGGGCATCGGCCAGGCGGGTGATGACCTTGCGGCGGGTTACCGCACGGACCGCGTCGGTGGCCACAAAGTTCAGCGGGTCGGCAATGGCAATGGTGACGGTATTGGCGTCGCTGGCCAGGGGAACCACGTTGTACTTCTTGGCGATGGCACGGGGAATCACGGATACCAGATTCTTGGGCAGGGACATCCGCTGCAGATCCACGTACTCCACGTCCAGCTGGTTTTCCAGCACGTTAATCAGATCGCTCTGACGGATGAAGCCCATTTCCACCAGGGTTTCGCCCAGCTTCTTGCCGGTGCGGCGGCTCTCGGCCAGACCGGCCTTCAGCTTCTCCTCTGTCAGGTAACCGCCCGCGACAAGCATATCACCAATGCGCTTATAAGCCATATCGTCTGCTCCTTACACGGAAGAAACGCGGCCCGGAACCGAAAAACGGCCCAACTCGCCCCTCCCAAAATGTTACAATGATGCTTATATAAAATATTACCTTTTTTTGAATGAATTGTCAACAAGAGAATTGGGTTTAAAACAGCAAATCCCATGCCTTGGATAAAATTTTTTGTGCTTATCGGCTTTACTCAGCTGCTCGGTAAAATGTTGTTTAGCGGTCCGCC
>JBJEYY010000247.1:0-5811 GCA_051887095.1 Faecousia sp.
CCCCTCTAACCGGGGGATTGCCACGCCAGTTTGCGAACTGGCTCGCAATGACAGGTAATTGGGGACACAACCCGCCAAACACCAATTTTCGCTCTCTTACCGTCAGCAGCAGGCTTAATTCTTCGCAGGGATCAGCACCGCCGCGGCGTAGGGGGGCAGGGTGAGGGCGGTGCCGGACTGGGTGATGGGACTGCCCTCCGCGGACAGGGAAGCGGCCAGGGTCCAGTCACCATAGCCGCTCAAATCCACCTGAGCGGTATCGGGGGAAATGTTCAGCAGCACGATGCAGCGTTCCTCCTCCCAGGTTTTCCGGAAGGCACTTACGCAGCCCGTGTTCAGCGCCGCCTCCGCCGTGGTTCTGCCGTGGCTGATGGCGGGAATGGCCTGCCGGATGGCAATCAGCTGCCGGTAGTAGTTATAAACGGAACCGTCGTCGAAGCGCTGCTCCTCCAGGGAACCAAAGGGGTAGCTTTCCGGCAGGACGCACTCCGGGGGTGGCTGGGTGGTTCCGTCATTGCGGGCGGCGTTCCAGTACATGGGTGCCCGCTTGCTGGGGTCGTTGCCGGAGCCCGTCATGCCGATTTCCTCGCCGTAGTAGATAAAGGCGCTGCCGCTCATGAGCAGATTCATGGCCCCCGCCAGCTTGGTTTTGGCTGCGTCAGCGCTGCAGAAGCCCGCAATCCGGCCCACATCGTGGTTAGAGAGGAAGGGCGCGTCGATGTAATCGGGATTCGCCCCCAGGTAGGCTTTGTCCGCCTTTTCCAGGGCCGTGGCGAAGGTGGTGACCACACTGGCGTTCCCCGCGCCCCGGATTACCTTGATAATCTTGCCGGTGGAGTCCCCGAAGGGGTAGTTGAAAATGCTGGTAATGCCGCTTTCGTAATAGCGGGTCACCTGGTCAAAGCTGTCCCAAACCTCCGCCACCAGGTAGGCATCCTCCTTCAGCTCCCGGAGGGTCTGCTGGAGCCAGCTGAGCACCTCAATATTGGCTTCGGTCTGCCCGGAATAGAACTCCTTGGCGGCGTCCACCCGGAAGCCGGAGACGCCCAGTTCCAGCCAGTAGGCCATGATGTCCCGGATTTCAGAGCGAACGGCGTCGTTTCCCAGGTTCAGGTCCGGCATATCCGGGCTGAAGCGGGATTCGTAGTACCAGTCCGTCCCGGTCACCTGGGTATACCCCGTCCGAAACTCCCGGGTGAAATTGTAGTAGTCCACATAGGGGCAGTCCTGCACGTTCGGTTCGGCGTCCCCCAGGGTACGCAGATAGTCCGCCGCCTGGGTGAACCAGACGTGGTCGGAGCCGGTGTGATTCACCACCAAATCCAGAATCACGCGGATTTCCCGCTTGCCGCACTCGGCCAGTAGCTCCCAGAAATCCTCCACGGTACCGTAGGCGGGGTCGATGGCGCGGTAATCGGACACATTATACTTATGGTAAGAGGCGCTGGGGTGAATGGGCATCAGCCAGATGCCGTTTATCCCCAGCTCCTGCAGATAGTCCAGCTTGGAGGTCACACCCTTCAGGTCCCCGATGCCGTCGCCGTCGGAGTCACAGAAGGAGTAGACGAAAATTTCATACCACACCCGGTAATTGTCCTGGGGACTTTCCCCCAGGGCCCGGATTTGGGTCAAAGCCTGCTCGGTTTTCACAGCTTCCAGAGGCTTCGCGGCCAACTCCCCCGAAAATTCCACAGCCGCCCCCGAGGACTCGGGGGCGGTGGATGGATCTTCGGTTGGGCCTGCCGGAGCACATCCGGCAAGCAGAGCAGCCGCGAGCAGCAGGCAAAGAAGCCTTTTCGCCCGAAACCGCATAGGCGATTAACCCTTGACGGAGCCGCTCATGGCTTCCTGATAGAACCGCTGGGTAATCATGAACAGGATGGAGATGGGGATGGACACCAGCACGGCGCCGGCGCAGAACCGGACGAACCAGGTATCCACATACTCCTTCTCCAGCATATTCCACAGGCCAATGGACACGGTGAAATACTGGGAGTTGGTGCGCACGATCACCTTGGCGAAGACGAAGTCCACCCAGGGTGCCATGAAGGAGGTGATGATCTGGTATACGATCATGGGCTTGGAAAGCGGCAGGGTGATCTTGGTGAAGATCTGCCAGCGGGTGCAGCCGTCGATGGCGGCGGCCTCGTCCAGGGACTTGGGAATGGTATCCATGAAGCCCTTCATGACGTAGAACTGGGTGCCCGCGCCTGCGGAGAAGCAGATGATCAGGGCGATGGGAATCTTGTTGCCCTCGGTCATGCCCAGCGCCTTCAGGATGAAGTACACGGCCACCATGGTCATGAAGCCGGGGAATAGGTTCAGGATCATAGCCATGTTCATGTAGGGCTTGCGCATCTTCCACTTCAGGCGGCTGGTGCAGTAGGAAACGCTGAGCACGAAGAAGGTGGAAATCACGCAGGTGAAGCAGGCGATGATGAAGGTGTTCATGAACATCCGGGGGAAGTTCATCACATCAAACTCGGTGAACAGTGCCTTGTAGTTCTTGAAGGTATAGGCGGTGGGGAAGAAGGTGGAAATAAACTGGCCCTTGCCGTCCCGGAAGGACTGGGCTACCAGCCAGACGAAGGGGAGCAGCCAGATCACGGAGATGGCGGTGAGGAAGATGTAGGTGATTACATCGCCGGTGATCCGTTTGGCCTTCATACCGCCGTGATTTTTCTTATCCATTATTTGAAGCCCTCCTCATCCTTATAGGATCCGCTGGAGCGGTAGGTAATCAGGGATACCACGCTCAGCACAACGAAGGTAAAGATGCCGATAACCGCCGCCAGGTTGTACTTCTGCTGATCCACCGACAGCTTGTACAGCCACGTAACCAGCAGGTCCGTTTCGCCGGCGGAGTTGCCCACGTACATGGGTTCGCCTCTCGTGAGCAGGTAAATCACGTTGAAGTTGTTGATGTTTCCGGTGAAGGAGGTGATCAGGTGGGGGGTCATGACGAAGAGCATATAGGGCATGGTGATGTTAATGAACTGCTGCACCGCGTTGGCGCCGTCGATTCTGGCGGCCTCATACTGCTCTGCAGGGATGTTCTGCAGAATGCCCGTGACGCTCATGATGGTGTAGGGGATACCCACCCAGAGGTTGATGATGATGACCAGCACTCTTGCCCAGGTGGCGTTGGTCAGGAAGGGCAGACGCTCGCTGATCCAGCCGACGTTCAGCAGCATCCGGTTGATGATGCCCTCGGGCTGCAGCATGGAGCGCATGACCATCAGGGAAACGAACTGGGGCACGGCGATGGTCATGGAAAGGCACCCGCGGAAGATGGCCTTGCCCTTGATGGAGGGCCGGTTGATGATGATGGCCACGATGGTGCCGAAGATGAAGTTCAGGAAAGTGGCAAAGAAGGCCCAGATCAGGGTCCAGATCAGTACGCTGCCGAACTGCTTGCCGATGACGGAGGTAGAGTCGAAGATGGCAATGAAGTTCTTCAGACCCACCCAGTCAAACAACACCAGATGGTCGCCTTCCTTGGAGTAGTTGGTGAAGGCCATGCTCATCATGTAGAACAGCGGCAGGATGGTGAAGATGGCGAGACACGCGGTGGGCAGGAACATCAGCAGCTTGTGCACATTCTCGTCAAAGAGAGACTTGACGCTGTCCACAAAGGTAGGAACGTGCTTGCCCGCTTTCTTGGTGGTCAGAGCCTTGTAGCCGCTGCGGACGCTGGCGCGCCACATCACCACGAAAAGCGCGATGATGCACAGACTGGCAACGCCGTACAGAAGGATCAGCTGGGACTGATCGCCGGGGATGTACTCATAGACGAAGGTTTCCTCATTGAAAACCTTCTGCTGCTCCCGCCAGCCCAGGCTGGGGAGCATGGAAATCCAATAGAATCCTCCGTTGGGGATTACCAGGAAGGCAATCACGCCAATCTCAATGGCCAGAAACAGTAGTCCCATAACGAGCTGCCCCGCCGCGATGTTGGCAAGGCCCATGATGAGGCAGGACGCCCACACCACAGGGCCGCCGTTTTTCAGAGCGGCGGTCAGGCTGTAGGGGTCGGCAGCCTTAAGCCGTGGGGCTGCGGTCTTCGTTAATGTATTGGGCACGTTTACATCTCCCTTTCGTTTTAATCTGGACGCTTCGGGGAAATCGCGGGCTGTCCGGCTGAATCCTTCATCCCAGAGAAAACCCCGTTGGGGCAAAGGATCCAGTCGGAACCCCCGGCATCGGCGCGGCTATGGCAAGGGCGGCGGCCAATGTCTGACCGCCGCCCGGCCATTATGCCGTTATTCGGGCCTGACTGAGAAATTACAGACCGGAATTGTTCAGAGCGCTGTTGAACGCGTCGACCTTCTCGGCAGCGTTGTCCACAGTGACCTCACCGCTGACAATGGCCTTGCCGAAGTTCTCGGCAGGAGTCCAGTAGTTGTTCATCTCGGGCAGAGTGGGCTGCAGCGTGGAGGTGTTGGCGATGGTGTTGGCCTGAGCCAGAGCAACCGCATCGGCCTGGATGGTGGGATCGGAGGTCAGAGCCAGGCTGGTGGGGATGATGCCGCGCATCTCATAGTGGGCCAGCTGCGCCTCGGCGGAGCCCAGGTACACGGCCAGGGCCACGGCGGCCTGCATGTTCTGGCTGTTGGGGTTCACGCCCAGAGCCTTGGAGCCGGCGAAGGAGCGCAGCTGCTTGGCCTCGCCATTGATGGTGACAGTGGGCAGCTGAGCAGCGGCGAAGTTGTCGCCCAGAGTCTCACGGACACTGGCGGCGTCCCAGGTGCCGGAGAACATAGCGCTCACGGAGCCGTCACGCAGACCGGCCATGCCGGCGCCATCGGCATCCACAACGAAGTTGGGATTCTTGTAGAGGTTCACCAGATACTCGGTCACGGCAGCGCCCTTCTCGCCGCCGAAGTCCACACCGGCAGCGGCGTCAAGGCCGGACTCGCCGAAGGTGGTGCAGCCGTTGGCAAAGAAGAAGGAAGCGATGTACCAGGAGTTGGTCAGGGGGAAGGAAACCTTGCCCTTTTCCAGCATGGTGTCCAGGCTCTTCACGTCATCCTCGGTGAAGACGGACTTGTCGTAGTACATGAACCAGGTGTTGCCGGTGAAGGGAACGCCGTACACGCCGCCGTCGGTACCGGTGACGGAAGCGATCATGGAATCGGAATTGTCAGCCAGAACGGCGTCCAGGTACTTGCCGCCCAGCTGGGCAATGGCGTTGGCCTGGATCAGGGTGCCAAGCTGGTCGTTGGCGAACATGTAAACGTCAGCGGCAGCGGAGGGATCCTGGGTCACGTTCTTACCGGCGTCGCCCTCGGGGCAGACCTCGTAAACGAAGGTGATGTTCCACTCGGGGTGCTCGGCATTGAACTTCTCACACATGGTGGGCAGCCAGCTGGAGGCGTCAACCTGATCCTCCTGGGGGCCCCAGACCTTCAGGGTGATGTCCTTGACCTCGGCGGGAGCCTCGGTAGCAGCGGGAGCTTCGGTAGCGGCGGGCTTCTCGGTGGGAGCAGCGGTGGGCTCGGCAGCGGGCTTGGAGCCGCAGGCGGCCAGAGACAGCACCATGCACAGCGCCAGAAGCAGTGCAAAGATCTTCTTCATTTTGTTTTCCTCCTATTGTAGGTTTAATATATGCTCATCACGGCAAAAGCCGGGAAAGCCAAAGGATCATGCTCATTCCCTTTTGGGAATGAGCGAAAAAGGGGTACCCCTTTTTCGTAGTATTTTGCCGAACGCTTTTCAAATCACACGGCAGCGCGGCGAATTGGTGTTTGTAGTAACAAAATACGCTGTCATTGCGAGCCAGTGCGCACACTGGCGTGGCAATCCCCCAAG
>JBJEYY010000248.1:0-5778 GCA_051887095.1 Faecousia sp.
TGTGCGCACTGGCTCGCAATGACAGCATTTTTTCAGTTCGCACGCGTAAACAACAGTTTTCCTTACTTCACCCACCTCCGTCAAAACAAAACCTGCCATTCCACCGGTTCACTCTCGGAATCCCGGCACTTCTTCTGCCGCTCCCAGAGGGTCAGAAGCTCCTCCATCGTCACGGCAAGACCTACTTCCCGGGCGCAGCGCGCCCAAACCTCCTCCTGAAAAGCTCCGTTTTGCTCCAACACCCGGTTCAAAACGGCGATGGTACGGTTTTTCCCGGTGAGGAGGTTGTTCAGGATCGCAATGGCCCAGTATCCACCCTCCCGAACCAAGCCGCTGTCAAACTGCTCCCGGATGATGGGTTCCAAATCCATGCGCACCTGCCGGAACAGGCAGGATACACCATCGGGCGATATCTCCAGCAGGGCATAGGGGCATTTTCCTACCATCCTCATGGGGACCCCCGCCGCGCCCGGATTCAGAATCACCTTGTCCGCGTATCTTTGGATGTATTGCAGATGAGAGTGGGCCGTCAACAGCAGCTTCGTTTCCATGGAGCGAAAAATATCCAGCATCTGCTGCTCCCCGGGCTGGAACACCAGGCTGTCGTTTTTCCTTTCCGCGTGGGCAATCTCCATGGGAAAGCCCTGAATCGTGATCCCGTCATAAATAGGAAGTCCGGCGAAGTAGTCAAGGTCCTCCTCCCGCAGCCGCTCATAGGTATACAGCAGGGAGCCGGTTTTGGAACCGGGGAAGAACTCCGTTTTTCCCTCCCGGTGCTCCAGAAGATACCGTTCCCGGTTTCCCCGGACGGCATAGCAGGGGTACTGCTTCCTCAGGCTGTGAATCAAATCCATGGTCCGCTCCGGATAGGAGAAATCCGTGACAAAATCCCCCAGGAGCACAAAGCACTCCGCCCCCAGGGAAAGCGCATCCTCCACACAGGCCCGGAACGCCCGGTAATTCCCATGAATATCCCCCAAAACCGCGGTTCTCATGCTAGGATTCCTCCCGGAGCACCCGGCAGTGCTCCACACCGTAGTAGCGGAAGCAGGCAATGGCGGCCTCATCAATCCGTTCCCCGGAAACCACAATTGGAACCGCCGGAGGGCATCCCACGGACGCCTCACCCCAAATTTTATCCAGGCACTCCGACACAGGGAGCAGCTGCGCAGGGGCGAGCATAGCCTCCCGAATGGATTTGACCCGCTCTCCCCTGCCGGGCTTGGGCGGACGGGAGGCAATCGGTTCACGGAAGGGAATCTCCAGCAGCGCCTCTTCCAATCTGCGAAGCCCCGCTGCCCCGATCTCCGGGGTCAGCATCAGCACCAGGTAATCCGGATCAGAAAACTCCGGGACGATGTTCCTTTTCTCCAGCTCCCCGGCCAGCTCCCGGCCGGTATACCCGGCGGGCTTTGGGTAAATCGTCAGCTTCAGAGGCTCCACGCCGTACAAGCAGTAGCCCTTCTCCCTAAGCTTTTGCCGAAGTTCCTCTGCCTGGGGCAGGAACCCGGCCAAAGCCTCCGGGAACCCTTCCAAATACCGGTTGGCCCTGTCCAACGACTGCAAAATCAGATAGGAGGGACTGGTGGAGCCGAACAGTGCCAGAGCAGCCTTAGCCGACCCGGAAAGCTCCTGCGAAAGGGAGGCCGCGATATGCAGATACGCACCCCCCGTCAGAACCGGCAGGGTCTTGTGAGCAGAGGCGCAACACAGATCCGCCCCCAGATCCATAGGATGGGCGGATTGTGGCAGGAAACGCAGATACGCCCCATGGGCGCAGTCCACGATCAGAAGGCACCCCAGGTCATGGCAAACCCGGGCAATCCCGGCAATATCCGCCATGCCTCCCAGATAATCCGGACTGGTCAGGTAAACAGCCGCCGGCCTTTCGGGAGCAGCGCGCAGAACCCTGTCCACCTCTTCGGGGGTCATATTCCAGCTCAGATAGGAATCTCCCTTTTCCGGCATCAGCCACAGAACATCCAAATCCAGCAGGGCAGCCGCACTGAGGAAGGTTTTGTGTACATTCCGTGCCGCGGCAATCAGGGGTTTTCTCCCCCGGTTTTTCCCGTGAAGCATAGCCAGATACAGCATGGCCCGGATGCACTGGGAGGAACCCTCGGTGGAATAGAAGGTATCACAGCCAAAGAGGCTGCCCGCGTTTTCCTCACTGCGGCGGATGATTCCCTCCGCTTCATACAGGCTGTCCGCCCCATCAATCTCCGTAATGTCCCAGGGCTCCATGCCCAGTCCGGGAACGCCCTTGTGCCCGGGCATATGCAGCCGCAGGGCCTCCCGCCGGTTGTACTCCCGGACAAAATCACAGATGGGCGTATCCATCACTGTCCGCCCAGGGCCCGGGCCACGGCCACCATGATGGCGCACTCCATCCGCTTGCGGAAGAGCTTACAGCCATATTCATACACACCGGTCACGCTGCCGGTGGAGTGGTAGGCATTGGCCGCACAGCCGCCGGAGCAGTAAAGCCGCGCCCAGCAGTCCCGGCATTCTTCGTGGGCGTAGACATTGCACTTGCGGAACTCCTCCTGGATCTCGGTGTTGGTCACGCCGTCCCAGATGTTGCCCAGCTTGAACCGCTCCTCTCCCACGAACTGGTGGCAGGGGTAGAGATCGCCCCAGGGGGTCACCGCCATGTACTCGGTTCCGCTGCCGCAGCCGGAAATCCGCTTGTAGATGCAGGGACCTCCGGTGAGATCGATCATGTAGTGGTAGAAGGTGAACGGCCGTCCCTCCCGGTCCCGCTGGAGCATCAGCTCCGCAAGTTTTTCGTACTGCTCCATGACAATGGGCAGATCCTCCTCGGTGAGAGCGGAGGGGTCCCCGGCGGCGCACACCACCGGTTCCATGCTCAGCTCCGTGAAGCCCAGATCCAGCATCTGCTGAATATCCTTCAGGAAATCGGGGTTGGCATGGGTAAAGGTGCCCCGCATATAGTAGTTTTTGCCGCCTCGGGCCTCTACGAACTTCTGGAACTTGGGGACAATCTTCTCCCAGCTTCCCTTCCCGGCATAGTCCACCCGGAACCGGTCGTGGATCTCCTTCCGGCCGTCCAGGCTCAGTACCACATTGCTGCACTCCCGGTTGGCAAAGTCGATCACGTCGTCATCCACCAGCACGCCGTTGGTGGTCAGGGTGAACCGGAAATTCTTGCCCTTCTCCTTCTCGATGCTCCGGGCGTAGGCCACCAGGTCCTTCACCACCTGGAAATTCATCAGCGGCTCCCCGCCGAAGAAGTCCACCTCCAGGTTCCGACGGGTGCCGGAGTGCTCCACCAGAAAGTCCAGAGCCCGCTTTCCCACCTCGAAGCTCATCACAGCCCGGTCGCCGTGATATTTTCCCTGGCTTGCGAAGCAGTAGGAGCAGTTGAGGTTGCAGGTGTGGGCGATGTGCAGGCACAGGGCCTTCACCACACCGCCGGTTTTCTTCTTCAGCGTGTCCGCCATGGGGGCGAAGGTATCGGGGGTGAAAAGCTTCCCCGCCTCTTTCAGGGAAACCACCTGGTCATAGCACTCCCCCAGCTCCTCCCGGGTTACTTCGGGAAACTGCCCCTGTAGGGTATCCAGAATTTCCTCCCGGGAGTGCTCCTCAAACATCCCGATAATCTCATAGGCAGCATCATCCACCACATGAACCGCGCCGGAGCATACGTCCAGCACAATGTTGTAGCCGCCCAGCTTGTATTGATGAATCATCTAACTATTCTCCTTCATAAAAAATGCCGCCGATACCGGCGGCATTTCAGCATATTGGGTTACTTGCTCTCCTTGGCGTTCTCGCACTGCTGATTGGCAATACCGCAGCTGGTCTTGCAGGCGGACTGGCAGGAAGTCTGGCATTCGCCGCAGCCGCCCTCATTCTGGCACAGGTTGCGGGTCTCGATGGTCTTGATGTGCTCCATGGTTTCACCCTCCAATTAGGTTTTTTATCTTTTACAGTTTACCACAGGATGGAAACGGTGTCAATCCTGTTTTTCAGTCTTTTCCCCCTCCTCCGGAAATCTTGCGTTGGAAGAAGAATTGTGATATCATTTCCCATAGAGTTTCCCGCTTGCAGTATCCGGAGATAAGTTGTTGTTTACACTATACGTTTCAAATTATCTGTCATTGCGAACCAGCGCGCACGCTGGTGTGGCAATCCCCCGGTAAAATGGGGAAACGGAACGAAAACGGCCCTAAATCCTTGGGGGATTGCCACGCCAGTGTGCGCACTGGCTCGCAATGACAGCGTTTATTTGGTGCGCTAAACAACAATTTCTCTCACTGCTCCCCGTAAGTGCTTTCACAGCGCGCCATACCCATCCCCATACAAAGGAAGGTGATCCCATGCAAGTCAAAATCGCCGTTTGCGACGATTCTCCGGCGGACAGGCAGTATGTCCATAACCTGGTCTCCCGGTGGGCGTCCGCCTCCGGACACACAGCCAGGGCAGGTGAATTTCCGTCTGCGGAGCAATTCCTCTTCCAGAATCCCGGGGCAGCGGATTATGACATTCTGCTGCTGGACATCGAGCTGGGCGCCATGGACGGGGTCACCCTGGCAAAGAGAATCCGTCAAACAAACGATTCCGTCCAGATCATCTTCCTCACCGGGTACTCCGACTACATTGCCGAGGGCTATGAGGTCGCGGCTCTGCACTACCTGATGAAGCCCGTGGACGAACACAAGCTGTTTGCTGTTCTGGATCGGGCTGTAGAAAAGCTGCAGAAAAATGAAAAGGTTCTCCTGTTTGAGATTGGGGGTGAGCTGGAGCGGCTCCCGATTTACGAAATCCGCTACGCCGATGTGGCCGGAAACTACGTTACCATCCATGCAGCGCGGGATCTGACTGTAAAAATGCCCCTGGGGGAACTGGAAAAGCAGCTGGACGAGCGATTCTACCGGGCGGGCCGCTCCCTGATCGTCAATCTAACCCGCATCAGCCGGGTAACCCGGGATGCGATCCGGCTTTCCGACGGCACCTCCCTCCCCCTGCCCCGGGGCGCCTACGAAGGGGTCAACCGGGCGATCATCCAATTGAGGTAACTACCATGGGACTTCTTTCCAAGAGAATTGACCGGCAGATCGCCGCCTATCAGCGGGAGCTGATCGAAACCCACTACCGGGAAGTGGATAATATGTACCGCCAGATCCGCGGCTGGCGGCATGACTACCGGAATCATATCCAGACCATGAAGGCCTACGCCGCTTCCGGGGACCTGGATGCCATCCGCCGGTATCTGGACCTGCTGGACGAGGACCTGACCACCGTGGACACGGTGATCAAAACAGGCAACCCCATGACGGACGCCATTCTGAACTCCAAAATCTCCCTGGCCCGCTCCAAGGACATTCAGGTGATCGCGGACGCCCACGTCCCCGTAAGGCTCAAGTCCTCGGAGATTGACCTGTGCTGTATCTTAGGAAACCTCTTCGACAACGCCATTGAGGCCAGTATGAAGCTGCCCCAGGAGCAGCGGCTCATTCGGGTGTATATGGATATGAAAAACACACAGCTCTACATCTCCTTCACCAACTTCACCGCCGGGAAGAAGCTCCCCAAAGAGGGTTCCCGCTTTCGCAGCACCAAGGGGGAAGGCCACGGCTTCGGCCTTGTCCGCATCGATGCCATTGTGGAACGCCTGGAGGGCTACATCAGCCGCAACAGCGAAGACGGCGCCTTCACCACCGAAATCCTCCTGCCCCAGGTATAGGCCGCAGAGCGATAAATTGTTGTTTAGCGCATAAAAAAACGCTGTCATTGCGAGCCAGTGCGCACACT
>JBJEYY010000249.1:0-5748 GCA_051887095.1 Faecousia sp.
TGGCTCGCAATGACAGCGTTTTATTAGGCGTGTAAGCGTAAACAACAATTTATCTCCCTGAAAGCCGGATGGTTTTTGTTGCATCCGTGGTGGGGATGTGGTATGATAGGCAAAACGCAAATGGGAGGCTTCAAAATGAGCAGAGCGGATGAACTGTACAAGGCTACCTGCCGGGATATCCTGGAGAATGGGTTCAGCGACGAGAACCTGGAGGTACGGCCCCATTGGGCGGACGGCACGCCGGCCCACACCATCAAGAAATTCGGCGTGGTGAACCGGTATAACCTGGCGGAGGAGTTTCCCATCATGACTCTGCGGCGGACCTACTGGAAAAGCGCCGTGGATGAAATGCTGTGGATCTGGCAGAAGAAGTCCAACCGGATCGCGGACCTGGGCAGCCATGTCTGGGACGAATGGACGGGGGAGGATGGCACCATCGGCAAGGCCTACGGCTACCAACTGGGAATCAAGCACCAGTACAAAGAGGGGATGTTTGACCAGGTGGACCGGGTGCTGTATGATTTGAAGCACAACCCGGCCTCCCGGCGCATCTTAACCAACATCTATAATTTTGAGGACCTGCACGAGATGAACCTGTACCCCTGCGCCTACTCCATGACCTTCAACGTGACGGGGGACACCCTCAACGCCATTCTCAATCAGCGGTCCCAGGATATGCTCACGGCCAACAACTGGAATGTGGTTCAGTACGCGGTGCTGACCCACATGATGGCACAGGTTTCCGGGCTGAAAGTGGGGGAGTTGGTGCACGTGATTGCGGACTGCCACATCTATGACCGGCATATTCCGGCGGTGAAGGCCATGCTGGAAAAGGATGGATATGACGCGCCCAAGTTCCGGATGGATGAAAGCATCACCGATTTCTATGCCTTTACCAAGGATTCCTTCCGGATGGAGGACTACAAATACCATCCCTTTGATTTTGAAATTCCTATGGCGATCTGAGGTATCCAATGGAACTGATTGTTGCGGTATATGATGATTGGGGCATTGGAAAGGGCGGAACCCAGCCCATTGCCCTCAGAGCGGACCGGAAGTTTTTCCGGGAGGCCACCCGGGGGGCTATGGTGATCGCCGGAAGGCGCACCATTGAGGATTTCCCGGGAAAGAAGCCCCTGCCCGGGCGGGTCAACGTGGCGCTGAGTCGGAGAGAGGAAGAAATCCCCGGCTTTACCCTGTGCCACAGTCCCCAGGAGGCGTTTAAGCTGGCAGAAAAAGCGGAACGGGCCATGGTCATCGGCGGGGGAAGCGTGTACCGACAGATGCTCCCTTACTGTGATACCGCCTATGTGACCAGGGTGCATATGACGCCGGAGTCTGATACCTTTTTCCCGAATCTGGATGAGGACGTGCAGTGGAGCCTGGCGGAAACCCTCCAAAGCGGGGAAGAAAATGGGATCGCTTACGAAATGCTGCTGTATAAAAGAAGAGAGGCAGACCCGCATAACGCAGTAGACAGGTAAATTGTTGTTTACAGCAGCGCCTCAAGTTTACTGTCATTGCGAACCAGTCCGCAGACTGGTGTGGCAATCCCCCGGTAAAATGGGGAAACGGAACGAAAACGGCCCTAAATCCTTGGGGGATTGCCACGCCAGTGTGCGCACTGGCTCGCAATGACAGCATTTTCTGGCACGCAATGACAGCTTCGTTATTAGTGCTGTAAACAACAATTTGCCGCGCCGATGAGGGAATTCAATATAGGCAATAGAACATGAAAATGCCTGACGCGAGGGATGCGTCAGGCATTTTGACTAGGGAGAGCATTTATGCTATAACAGGATTTCCGAATGAAAGAATTGTTCCTGAAAAGCCAGCTGGTTTTGAATTTCCTCTCTGGAAAACGCTGTGCCCACAGGAGCCACCACCCATTTGTCCTCCACGTCGTCCAGACGGTGGACGATGGCAATCACCTCTCCGGTGAATTCTGTTACAGGAACTTCTACGCCCAGGATATAGGCGTCCTGTTCTTTGCCGTCCGGGGCCATGATGCCCTGGATGTAACCATAATTGACGGGGTAGAGGATGTCCGAGTGGTTGGGATGACGGGTTCCCAGGGGGCGGTCAACGGTGACCGTTACGATCCTACCGACCATTGCGGCCTCCCTGGGGTTTCCTGCTGCGGCTTGTTTTGCCTGGGAAGGAATCTTTCCTTTGGGATTGGGACTTCCGCCCGGAGGAGGGTTTGTCTGAGGAGGCTTTCGGCGAGGGGGAGGAGTGTCCCCCGGCTTTGGGAGGGACGGCGCGGATCAGGCATTTGGGGCCGGAGCCGATGAGATCCTCCCGATGGGCGGTGAGGAGGGCTTCCCGGACCAGGTAATAGTTTTTGGGATTCCGGTACTGAATCAGGGCCCGCTGCATGGCTTTCTCGTGGGGGTCCGTGGGAACGTAGACCCGGTCCATGGTTCGGGGGTCCAGGCCGGTGCAGTACATCACCGTGGACAATGTGGAGGGGGTGGGGTAGAAGTCCTGGACCTGCTCGGGATTGTAGCCCATTTCCCGGATATATTCCGCCAGTTCGATAGCTTCCTTCAGGGTAGAGCCCGGGTGGCTGGACATCAGGTAGGGAACCAGGTACTGATTTCTTCCGTACTGCTTGTTCAGTGCGAAATACTTGTCCACAAACTGGTTATACACCGCGTTCCGGGGTTTGCCCATCCGGGAGAGAACGGCGTCGGAAACGTGCTCCGGGGCCACCTTCAGCTGGCCGGAAATGTGGTACTGCACCAGCTCCTTGAAAAAGGTGTCCTTCTTGTCCGCAAGCAGATAGTCAAACCGGATGCCGCTGCGGACGAACACCTTCTTCACCCCGGGAATCTTGCGCAGCTTGCGAAGCAGGGCTACATAATCGCTGTGGTCGGCGTTCATATTTTTGCAGGGGGTGGGGTAGAGGCACTGGCGGCCGCCGCAGGCGCCTTTGGTCAGCTGCTTTTCGCAGGCGGGATGGCGGAAATTGGCGGTGGGGCCGCCCACGTCGTGGATATAACCTTTGAAATCCGGGTCCTTCACCATAAGCTCCGCTTCCCGGAGGATGGATTCGTGGCTCCGGGTCTGGACGATCCGGCCCTGGTGGAAGGTCAGGGCGCAAAAGGAACAGGCCCCGAAGCAGCCACGGTTACTGACCAGGCTGAATTTTACCTCCTCAATGGCGGGAACGCCCCCGGCCTTTTCGTAGCTGGGGTGGTAGGTGCGGCAGTAAGGAAGGTCATATACCTCGTCCATTTCCTGGGTGGTCAGGGGCTTTTGGGGTGGGTTCTGCATCACGAACAAATTTCCGTAGGGCTCTGCCAGACGCTTGGCGGTGAAGGGGTCGCAGTTTCCGTACTGGATGCGGAAGCTCTCGGCGTAGCTGCGCTTGTTGGCCTTGACTTCCTCATAGGCCGGAAGGTAAATGGTGGGCAGGCTTTCGTCCGGCTGGGAGGTTTTGTAGACGGTTCCGTCGATGTAGGTGATGTCATTCACGTCCATGCCGGAGTTCAGGGCATCCGCGATTTCCACAATGCTCTTTTCTCCCATGCCGTACATGAGAAGATCCGCCTGGGAATCCAGAAGGATGGAGCGCTTCATGCTTTCCGACCAGTAGTCGTAGTGGCTTAAGCGCCGCAGACTGGCCTCAATGCCGCCGATGAGGATGGGAACATCCTGATAGGTTCGACGGATCAGGTTGCAGTAGACCACGGTGGCATAGTCCGGGCGCTTGCCCATGATGCCTCCGGGGGTGAAGGCGTCGGTTTTCCGGCGGTGCTTGGTGACGGAATAGTGGTTCACCATGGAGTCCATGTTGCCGCCGGACACCAGAAAGCCCAGCCGGGGTCGGCCGAATACATCGATGGACTTGGGATTCTTCCAGTCCGGCTGGGAGATAATGCCCACGCTGTAGCCGTGGTGCTCCAGAATCCGGCTGATGATGGCGTGGCCGAAGGAGGGGTGATCCACATAAGCGTCGCCGATGACATAGACAAAGTCGCACTGCTCCCAGCCCCGCTCCAGCATTTCCTGTTTGTTGATGGGAAGAAATTCCATAGTGTTCTCCTTACAGGCCGGTGTCAAGCAGCTTCCGGCAGAGCTTGGAATAGATGTGCTCCAGGAACCAGGCTTCCGTGACCTTCTGAGGAAGTTCAGATACGGGAATCCAGGCGACACCGCTGTTTTCGTCCGGCTTTACACGCAGCGGCTCCTCCGGGTCGGCCTCGAAGAGGTAGGTCACATTCAGGTGCAGGTGGGAGGAAACATACTGCCCCCGCTTGATGTGGCCGTCCACGGTGAGGATTTCCAGAGAGAAAATTTCCGGGGATAGGAGTTTTAGCTTTTGAATGCCGCTTTCCTCCCGGATTTCCCGCTGGGCCACCTGCAGAAGGTCTGTTTCGCCGTCCGCGTGGCCGCCCATCCAGGACCAGGAGTTATAGATGTTGTGGTAGATCATGAGAACGCTTGCTCTGTCGGGGCTCACTACCCAGCCGGAGGCGGTTATGTGGGCGGTGGTGTTGTCCCGGGTGAAAATGGTATCGCTCCTTTGCAGCAGGGAGAGAAGCTTGGGCTTGTCCGCGGCCTCCTGGTCGTTGAAGGGGATATAGGCCCTAATCTGGTCGGTAAGTTCCATGTCAGCTTGGCTCCTTGCGGGAAAGTTTCTTTTTGGTGCCGTCGGGCTCTACAATATAGGTGTTCTCCAGCTGGCCCACCAGATTTGCTTTCACGGAATCAATGTAGATTCGGCGGAGCTTATCCCGCTCCTGAAGCTCCTGGGGGGTCAGGCCGGTGGTTTTGGCTTTTCTGGCCAGTTCATTGATTCTGGCAATGACTTCGTTCATCTGCATTTTTGTTCCCTCACACATAGCGGTGGATGACCACCGAAATTCGGTCTTTCTTTGTTTTTCCGTTGACGGCGGTAAGCTGGATTTTTCCCAGGCCCCGGACGGAGATTTTCATGCCCTCGGCGACGGGCTTGTCCGGCTTTTCACAGGGGAGGCCGTCAACGGCGGCTTTGCCGGTTTGAATATACTGACAGGCAAGACTTCTGCCGATACGGAAGCCGGAGCTGATGACGCTGTCCAGGCGCAATGATGCCAGAGTGTCCTTAATCTCTTTTACCTCCGGGGTGGGAATATGGGCATCCAACAGGGAAATCCGCTGGACATGGACCCGGGTGCGGCCTGCGGAGGTGAAGTTCTGGAGGATATAGGGGGCGATGTCCGCCGTGACGAAGAAGTCACAGCTGCCCTTGTCCACGCAGATATCCCCAACGGTTTCCCGGCCGATGCCTGCACCCATCAGCGCGCCCAGGAAGTCCCGGTGGCTGGGGGAGTCCTCCTGATAGAAGGTGCAGCGAAGACACACCACGGGGCTGTCCTCCTCCATAAGGGCGCTTTCCTCCAGGTAGTCGGGAAGGTATACCAGCATTTTCCGCTCGGCCTCCGGGTAACCGCCGAAGGCATACAGCCCTTCCGGCTCCCCGAAGAGGAACCGGGCCATTTCCAGCTCCCGGGGGGAGAGAAAGCAGGTATTTGACGGGATGTTTTTGCGGATGCCCGCATTGATTTTGTCCCACAGCTTGGCAAGGAGCAGCCTGTCCTCGCTGCTGTGGGCGATTTTTTCAATATTGGATCGGTCCATGATGCCTCCGGATTCGGGTAGGGTTGCGAAGATAAATTGTTGTTTACAAGTATGCGCCTCAAGTCTTCTGTCATTGCGAACCAGTCCTCAGACTGGTGTGGCAATCCCCCGGTTAGAGGG
>JBJEYY010000250.1:0-5727 GCA_051887095.1 Faecousia sp.
GTTCTTGGTCTCGCCCTTGATGAACCGGGTGTTCTCCAGCAGCATGACCTGGCCCGGTTCCAGGGCGGCGGCCTTGGCGTGGGCATCCGGGCCTGCTACGTCGGCGGCCATGATGACCTCCTGGCCCAGCAGCTCAGAAAGGCGGTTCGCCACGATCTTCAGGCTCAGCTCTTCCTTCCACTCGCCCTTGGGCTTGCCCATGTGGGAGCAGAGGATGACCTTTGCGCCATGCTCAATCAGGTATTTGATGGTGGGCAGAGCGGCAACGATCCGCTTGTCGGAAGTGATCTTGCCGTTCTTGGTGGGGACGTTGAAGTCGCAGCGGCACAGCACCCGCTTGCCGGCAACGTCGATGTCCTCTACAGACTTTTTGTTGTAGTTCATGACAATACCTCCAATTTACCGAGATTGCTCTCGCATTTTTCCGTAGTCGAGCAGGTTTGGGAAGGAAAGCTGACGAAGGGCTTCGTAAACCGTAATGGCCACGGCGTTGCTCAGGTTCAGGCTCCGGGCATCACCGCGCATGGGGATGCGAACGCTTTCGTCGTAGTGGGCATTCAGAAAAGATTCGGGAAGTCCCTTGGTTTCCTTGCCGAAGAACAGGTAGCAGTCATCGCTGTACCGGGCTTCGGTATAGCTGCGGGGGGCCTTGGTGGAAAGGCACCACATCTGCTTCACCTGATTGCGGGCAAAGAAGTCCTCCAGATTGGGATAGTCCAGAACCTCCACCATATGCCAGTAGTCCAGGCCCGCCCGTCGCACGGCCCGCTCGGAGATGTCAAATCCCAGAGGCCGGATCAGGTGCAGGCGGCTTCCTGTGGCGGCGCAGGTTCGGGCTATGTTGCCGCAATTCTGAGGAATCTCCGGCTCTACCAGAACGATATTCAGCAAAGCCATCACCTCGGAACTCCAGAAATGGGCAGTATCCACCTCAAACCGTTCGGCTCCTATTGTATGACATGGGGAATGTAAAATCAACCCTAAAATTGTACTTTTCTCAACTTTTTATAGTATTCACATAAAAAAATAGGGAGCCAGCCCAAATTTGTAAAAAATGCGCTCTGGGGAACAGCCCGAAAAAAACCCTCTCCCCGCCGGAAAAAGACGGGGAGAGGGACGAAAAATGCGTACAGCTTTAAATCAGCCCATGACGGGGTTCAGGGTGCCGTCGTTAACAAACCAGCTGCAGCCGTCGTAGGTCAGGGTGCTGCCGTCGGAGAGGGTGACAACCAGCTGGAGATCCAGCTGATGATCGTCCTCCAGCTTGGGCGTGCTGAAGGAGATGTTGGAGATGGCGGCCTCATAGCTACCCTCACCCTCGCCTTCCGCAAGGGTGACTTCCTTGCGCTCCAGCTCCTGGCCGTTGTGCAGGAACACCAGGGCCGCACCGGTGGCAGTTACGTCATTGCCGCCGGTGGAAATTCTGGGCATCTGGGCCTGGGCAAAGGCATTGTCCAGGGTGAGCTTGCCGTCGGCGTAATTCCAGCTGTCCACAAACAGGCTGCAGTAGGCGTTCATGCTGCTGCCCAGATCCATCAGGCTGCCATCGCCGGGGTTATCGGGGGTGATCAGCGGAATCTGCTGCTGGGTTCCGGTGGAACCGGTAATCAGGCAGTAGAAGCTGTAGCCGTCGGCGGCGGGAAGCTCCACGGTGGCGGTGTAGCGGCTGCCGTCCATGGTACAGGGCACGCTCTCAGCCTCCAGACCGTTGAGGTTTACAATGAGGCTCAGGGTCTGGCCCTCGGCCTCGGCGGCGGGAACCGCGGTGAAGGTGATGGTGGCGCTGGTGCGGTCAGAGGATGCCAGGGCGTTCAGGCTCCAATCGTTGAGGATGGCGCTCTGCAGGGACTCCAGCTGCCGGGTGAGGATGTCAATCTGGCTGCGCAGCTGCTCGTTCTCCTGCTGCAGGGCGGCAATCTGCTGCTCGGGGGTGTCGGCGTCCGCGGTTTTGCTGCCGCAGCCGGCCATGACCATGGCAAGAACCAGCACAAAGGCGACAAGGGACAGAATATTTTTTCTTCTCATTCTTTTTTCTCCTCCTGTTGGATTAAGGTGGCGCTTTTCCTCCGCAAAAAGGGAGAGGCGGCGCGTCCAATCGTCGGTATTGCCTATTATACAGCAGGTTAAAGAATTTTGCAACCTAATTGTAAAAAATGTTACATTTTGGAAATACTTGGAGAAAGACAAATTGCTGTTTGAAAGGGCGCATTGAAAACTACCTGTCATTGCGAACCAGTGCGCACACTGGTGTGGCAATCCCCCAGATATAGGAGAAATGTGTCGAAAAGTACTCCAAAAAACAGAGATTGTTTCGGTTCTTGGTGGTAATCGTTACCTGGTTCCATTCAACCGGGGGATTGCCACGGCAGTGTGAGCACTGGCTCGCAATGACAGCTTTTATTCGCCAAACAACAATTTGTCGAGGGGGGCGGAAAATCGCCGCGGTTCGTTGGGAACCGCGGCGATTTGGAATGGCTTATTCGTCGGCCTTGGCGTCGGCGATGATCTTGGCCTGGTTGGCCTTGGGGACTTCCTCGTAGCGTTCAAATTTCAGCGTGAAGGAGCCTCTGGCCTGGGTCATGGCCCGCAGATCGATGGCGTAGGAGCCCATTTCGGCCATGGGAACCTCGGCCTCCACCACGGTGTTGCCGTCCCCGGCGGGGTTCATGCCCATGACGCGGCCCCGGCGCTTGTTCAGGTCGCCGATGACGTCGCCCATGTAGCTGTCGGGAATGGTTACGGACAGAGAGCCGATGGGCTCCAGGAGGGTGGGATCCGCGTTGGGCATGGCCTCCTTGAAGGCCAGGATGGCGGCCAGCTTAAAGGCCATTTCGTTGGAGTCCACGGGGTGGTAGGAGCCATCATACAGGGTGGCCTTCATGTTGACCATGGGGTAACCGGCCAGGGGGCCCTTCTGAACGGCTTCCTGCAGACCCTTTTCAACGGCGGGGTTGAAGTTCTTGGGCACAGCGCCGCCGACAACGGCTACATCAAAAATCAGATCGTCCTGCTCGTACTGGGGCTCAAAGCGGATCCACACGTCACCGAACTGGCCGCTGCCGCCGGTCTGCTTCTTGTGACGGCCGTGGGCCTCCACCTTTTTCTTGATCTGCTCACGGTAGGCAACCTTGGCGGGGCTGAGGACAGCGTCCACGCCGAAGCGGCTCTTCAGCTTGGATACCAGCACATCCAGCTGCTGGTCGCCGGCGCCGGAGAGAACCAGCTGCCTGGTCTCGGCGTTATTCACCAGGGTGAAGGAAGGATCTTCCTCGTTGAGCCGGTTCAATCCCGTGCCCACCTTTTCCTCCTGGCCCTTGACCTTGGGGGCGATGGCGACGCTGTAGCAGGGGGCGGGGTAGGGAATCTGCTTCAGGGAGACCACCTTCCGGGGGTCGCAGAGGGTGTCGCCGGTCTTGACCTTATCCATCTTGCCGATGGCGCCGATGTCGCCGCAGGCGAGAGCCTTGACCTCGGTATTTTTCTTGCCGCACATGGTGTACAGACGGCCCAGTTTCTCGGTTTCGCCGGTGCGGGCGTTCACCAGAGTGGTGTCGGAGGTGATTTCGCCGGAGAGAACCTTAATATAGGAATACTTGCCGTACTGGTCGGACACGGTCTTCCAGACATAGGCCGCGGGCACGCCGCCGGCGGACACCACGAACTCCTCGGTCTTGCCGTCGGCAGTGGTGGCCTTGTGGTAGTTGCCCTGCTCGGGGTTGGGAAGCAGGCTGATGATGTGGTCCATCAGCATCAGGCTGCCGAGACAAGTGACGCCGGAGCCGCAGAGCACCGGGAACAGGCTCAGCTCCGCAACGCCCTGGTGCAGGCCGTTGATCATCTCGGCGTAGGTGAAGTCGTCACCCTCGAAGAACCGGTCCATCAGTTCCTCGTCGGTTTCGGCAACGGCTTCCTTCAGGGCATCGTTGAACTCCTCGATGACGGAGGCCTTGTCATCGGGAACGGCAATCTCCACACGCTTCAGATTCTTCATCTCATAGGCCCGCTTGTTCAGCACGTCGATGATGCCGGTGACCTTCTTGGAAGCGTCCCAGATGGGAACCACCAGGGGAGCGATCTTGTTGCCGTACTTTTCCCGCAGGGCGTTGAAGGTGGCGTTGTAGTCGGAGTTGTCCTCGTCCACCTTGGAAATGTAGATGAACCGGGGCATATCCCGCTCTTCGCAGTACTTCCAGGCCTTTTCGAAGCCCACGGTGATGCCGTCCTTGGCAGAGCAGACCAGAATCGCCGCATCGGCTGCCCGCAGGGCCTCCATCACGGCGCCGGAGAAATCGAAGCCGCCTGGGGTATCCAGCAGATTAATCTTGGTGTTCTTGTATTCCAGAGGCACCACGGAGGTGGAAATGGAAATATGACGGCGGATCTCCTCAGGATCGTAGTCGCAAACGGTGTTGCCGTCGGCGTTCTTGCCGATACGGTCGATGGCACCGGTCATGTAAAGCAAGCTCTCGGCCAGGGCGGATTTGCCGCTGCCGCTGTGGCCCAGCAGGCAGACATTGCGGATGGCGTTAACAGTGTACATAGTGAAATAAACTCCTTTCGGGAAGGGAAACCTTCCATTTGGGCGCGGACACCCGAATAGGGACATTATATACGAAGGAGGGGGAAATTTCAATGCCTTTTTTCGGCAAGGTGCAAAATCGGCGATATTCACCGGCGGACAGTTGTTTTTCTGTGCAACACACACAAAAAATGGGAAGACAATCTGGTGAGGTTCACAAGGAAATGGGATTGCGGTGGGGAAGATAAATTGTTGTTTACATTACACGTTCCAAGTTTTCTGTCATTGCGAACCAGTCCTCAGACTGGTGTGGCAATCCCCCGGTAAAATGGGGAAACGGAACGAAAACGGCCCTAAAACCTTGGGGGATTGCCACGCCAGTGTGCGCACTGGCTCGCAATGACAGCGTTTTTTTATGCGCTAAACAACAATTTGTCTGCCGGATTGTTGCAGGGCGGGTATTCACAGAAAATTTACCCCGATTTATGAAAAGCTTCGTTGCTTCCTGTGAAAGAATATGATATGATAAGCCCAATGAACCGCCCGAGGAGGCATGATGATGGAACAAAATCGTAACGATTCCAATAATAATAAAAACAGACCCGAGGGGGAGCGCCCCAAAAACGGGATCTGGACGGCGCTGATTATCGCGCTGGTGCTGGTGCTGGTATTCAGCTGGATCTACAGTGCCGTGGAGAGCAGCCAATATGTGCAGACGACCTACTCTGACTTCCGGAAGGCTATGGAGTCCGGACAGCTGGCGGAGGTGGAGCTGCGCAGCGACCGGGTCATCTACATGACCAAGGAGGAGGCCGCCAAGGATCCTTCCGTACAGAAGGCCTGCTTCACAGGACTTCCCTTCGGGGATATTCTGGCCTTGGCGGATCAACTGGTGGACATGGGGGTCAAGGTGAACGACGAGATCACCGAGGACAACTCCATGATTCAGATGATCCTGTACTATGTGATCATGTTCGCCGTGTTCTTCTTCTTTATGCGGATGCTCACCCGGCGCATGAGCGGCGACGGCATGATGGGCTCCTTCGGCAAGAGTAAGGCCAAGGTCTATATGGAGAAGCGGACCGGTGTCACCTTCAAGGATGTGGCGGGCCAGGACGAGGCCAAGGAATCCCTGCAGGAGATCATCGACTTCCTCCACAATCCCCAGAAGTACACCGCCATCGGCGCGAAGCTGCCCAAGGGCGCGC
>JBJEYY010000251.1:0-5691 GCA_051887095.1 Faecousia sp.
CGCTGGTTCGCAATGACAGGAAATTTGAAACGAGTAGTGTAAACAACAATTTATCGCTCCATCAAAAGAAAAACATCAAGGAGGTTACAACATGGAAAACAATCAGGAATTGGGAAAGCAGCTTACCGCCCTGGAGGAGTACAGCCGTCAGCAGCTGAAATACACCCGGCTGCAGTGTCTTTTCAGCCTCATCAGCCTGGTGTGCTGTGTGATTGTGGTGGTACTGGTCTTTACCGCTCTGCCCCGGGTTGAGGCCATGGTGACCCAGGCAGAAGAAATCCTGGGGAATCTGGAAGTCACTACCCGGGAACTGGCGGACATGGACGTAACCTCCCTGGCCCAGCAGATGCAGTCCCTTCTGACCAACGTGGATTCCCTGGTTGTCGATGTGGACACGCTGGTTTCCACCAGTCAGGACGGCGTTGCGGATACTCTGGAGAAGATCAACGAAATTGACTTTGACGCCCTGAACAAAGCCATCAAGGACCTGTCCACCGTCATTGAACCCCTGGCAAAATTCTTCAAAACCTTCCAGTAAAGGAAAAAGCATCCGTATGCGAAATCAGCCGCATACGGATGCTTTTTTACGCGCATAACCACACAATGCCCTGGAGAATCGCCAGATGGGCAGGATAAAAAATGTAGAAGAAATACTTCATCCTCCATTTCCCCCGCTTGCCCGAGTAGAGCATCAGCAGCGGAAGCGCAAACAGGCTCCACCACTGGATGCCTCCCAGATCCCAGGAAAGAATCACAAGGCCGACCCCGGTCATCCCCACGTGAACCGCTTTTCGATCCAGAGCGCGCAGGGCGTCAGGGGTGCCTTCCACACTCTGAAACAGGCTTGCAAACACCGGCACCATGCAGCCCCAGAAGCCATAGTCAATGGTGAGCCAGCGATTCAGCAGCCAGACGGCGAAAACCGTCAGGGCAAACCCCGCCGCGCCCCAATACCGGGCAGGTCCCAGGGAGAACAGCTCCCGTTTCATATTCTGCAGGGCAGAAACCATGACAATTCCGCAGCAAAAGGTAACCAGGATACTGAAATAAGTGCTTCCCTCTGCCAGGTAATACACAATCTGGCACAATGCCGCCAGCGAAAACACCCTCAGGAAATACCGCTCTTTATTTCCAGTATGGATGCAGCCCTGCGCAATCATAAAGGCGAAGATGGGATACGCCAGCCTTCCCAGGATTCTCAGCAGCGTGATCTCCGGAAAAAACATGAGCCCCACATGATCCACAAGCATTGCCGTCGCGCCGATAATTTTCAGGGAATTGGAGCTGAACCCCCCCTCCCGTATTGCTTTGATATCCATTTCCTGCTCCTTTCAGATTTGCTGCCGTTATTATAGAACCGGACACCGTTTTCGTCAAGGTAAGTATTGGCACCGCTGAGGAAGAAATGATCAATCAGAAAATGCATATCTGCTTGGATATAGCGTTTAAATTGTTGTTTAGCGCAACAAAACATGCTGTCATTGCGAACCAGTGCGCACACTGGTGTGGCAATCCCCCAAGGATTTAGGCCGTTTTCGTTCCGTTTCCACATTCAACCGGGGGATTGCCACACCAGTCTGAGGACTGGTTCGCAATGACAGGAAATTTGAAACGTGTATTGTAAACAACAATTTTTACTCAAGAACCGTGACAGGCATTCATTGGAATCTCCATGGTAAGAAGCCTGCATATTCTCCGGTCTGGGAGAAAGGGCTGTGACGAAAGGATTGACTTTTCCTGAAAAACCGAATACTATAGACATCAAAAGCAGCCACAGGAGTATAGGATGAAGCGGTTTCAAAAAATCTATATAGAGATTTCCAATATCTGCAATTTCCGGTGTTCCTTTTGTCCCGGAACCCAGAGACCTCTTCGGGCCATGACGGAGGCGGAATTCACCATGCTTCTGCCCAAACTCCGGCCCTGGACGGATTGCCTCTACTTTCATCTGATGGGAGAGCCTCTTTGCCATCCGGATCTGGACAGATTGATTGCCCTGGCCGGAGAGGCAGGCTTTCGGGTAATCCTGACAACCAACGGCTCCCTGCTGGAGCAGAAAGGAGCGCGGCTTCTGTCCCAGACTGCCCTGCACAAAATCAACATCTCCCTTCATTCCTTCGAGGCCAACGAAGCGCCGCTTTCCTTTGAAGCCTATCTGCGAAGCTGTATCGCCTTTGGAAAAGCTGCCCACGGAAAGATGCTGGTGGTCTACCGGCTCTGGAACCAGGGAGGTCTGGACCAACGAAACCAAGCCATTCGCACCGCCCTGGAGGAGGCTTTCCCCGCCCCCTGGATTCCCGGCCGGCGCGGCACAGCCATTGGGGACCGGGTCTTTCTGGAAACGGGAGATCGATTTGTCTGGCCCGACCTCTCCGCCCCGGAAGGAGATGGACGGATGTTCTGCTACGGTCTGCGGGATCAGCTTGGGATCCTCTGCGACGGTACCGCCGTTCCCTGCTGCCTGGATCACGAAGGGGATCTGTCCCTTGGCAACCTTTTTACCCAGTCCATGGAGCAAATCCTGGAAAGCCCTCGGGCACAGGCAATCTACCATGGCTTCTCCCGCTGGGAAGCTATCGAACCACTCTGCCGGCGCTGTGGCTATGCCCGGCGCTTCGGATGAAAAACAGGAGGAACGCAAATGCCAAAGAGTATTCTTTTTGATTTGGACGGTACCCTCACCGATTCCGGCGAGGGCATCATGAACTGCGCCCAGTTGGCTCTGGAGCACTTCGGAATTCATGTCCCGGATCGGGACACCCTGCGGGTTTTCGTTGGCCCTCCGCTCCACGATACCTTCCGGAAATTCGGCGTTCCTGAGGATCAGGTGGACGAAGCCATCCGGATTTACCGGAGCCGTTATGTCCCCATCGGAAAATTTGAGAATACCCCCTACCCCGGCATCCGGGAATTGCTGGAAAAGCTTTGCGCTCAGGGCCACCGGCTCTACGTCGCCACCTCCAAACCGGAGGATATGTCCGTAGAGATTCTGGAACACTTTGACCTAGCAAAGTATTTTGACCACATCTGCGGAGCCTCTCTTGATCGCTCCCGCAGCAGCAAGGATGCGGTGATTGCCTATCTGCTGGAGCAATACAGCCGCGGCGAGGAGATGATTATGGTTGGCGACACCGTTTTCGACATTCTGGGAGCCGCTGCCCACGGAATCCCCGCGGTTGGTGTCACCTGGGGATACGGCAATCCCGAGGAAATGAAAAAGGCGGGAGCCGCCGCCATCGCCCCGACTGTGGATGCGCTCTTGGGCATCCTTCAGTCGGTGTAACCGGCAAACTCCCGCATATTCCTTCAACGCCCCAATGGGGCGTTTTCCTTTTTCCCTTTCAAGGGATCCACAGTCTTTCCCGAATCAGGCCTCTGGCCTGGTCTTCTCCCAGCTCCATCACCGCCGCGACCTCGCCGGAGAGAAGCTTCTCCGCGTCCCGGAGGAAATTCTCATCACTGACATGGCATTTCTTCCCGGCTGCCCGCTGCCGCTCCCGGTGACGGTATAGGGCGCAGATCATCCGAACCAGGTTTTCCCCTTCCGCGCCGGCAATAAATTCCCGATACCGCTGCTTTCGGACGGGCTCCTCCGGAATCCAGGCATCCGGCAGCGTAGGGCCCAAAAGAAGCATTTGCTCCATGGCATCCCGACTCTGAAGCGGCCGCAGCCTGCTCATCGCGCTGGGATTTTGGGTCGGTACCAAGTAGCACGTCCCCCGCTGCCCCACCGGCTCCAGAGCAAGGTAGGTCAGTTCCTTTCCATCCACCCGGCGCTGCTCCTCCCGGGCAACCCGACAAACACCATGAACCCCGTAAACAAGGCGATCCCCAACCTGATACATCACAAATTCCTCCAAAAAAGTCCGGCAAACATCCCCCTATCATAGATATTGTATCACATTTTGCCAAAAATTGCATGTGTAGGAAACGCCAAAAATTGAGGTTCCGGTTTTGTGCAAAAGATCATGCCTCCCTGGGAGTTCCCAGGGAGGCAAAAGATTAAATCTGTTCGACCTTGATGGTATTCGTATTTCCGCTCTGGCCATTGATGGGACCGCCGGTCAGAACCACGTTGTCCCCGCGGCTCAGATTCAGAATCTGCTTTGCGCTGTTGCGGGCATAATGGAACATCACATCCATGCTGGTGAACGCTTCGCTCAGCGACGGTGTCACGCCCCAGCTCAGGGACAGCTTCCGCCAGACCTTGGGGTCTGTGGTCATGCCGATGATGTCCACCGGGCAGCGGAACCGGCTGACCAAACGGGCAGTTTTCCCGGAAACGGAGCATACCACAATGGCCTTAGCGTCCACATCAATGGCCATGGCGCAGGTGGCATGGGAAATGGCATCCAGATTATCCCGGATCCGGAACTCCGCGTTGTAGAACCGCTTGCGGTAGCTGGTGTGCTTCTCCGTGTATTCGCAGATCTGGGCCATGTTCCGCACGGCCTCCACCGGGTATTTACCCGCGGCGGACTCACCGGAGAGCATGACCGCGCTGCTGCCGTCGTACACCGCATTGGCTACGTCGGAGATCTCCGCCCGGGTGGGACGGGGATTGTAGATCATGGATTCCAGCATTTCCGTGGCAGTAATCACCCGCTTGCCCAGCATCCGGCACTTGTTGATCAGCAGTTTCTGAATGGCGGGAACCTCCACAAAGGGAATCTCCACGCCCAAATCGCCCCGGGCAATCATGATGCCCTCGCATGCCTCGCAAATCTGCTCGATGTTATCCACGCCGGACCGGTTCTCAATCTTGGCAATGATGTCAATGCTTTCTCCGCCGTGGGCATTCAGGAACTCCCGCAGGGCTACTGCATCGTCCTTGGTGGAAACAAAGGACGCGGCCACAAAGTCAACGTCATTTTCGATTCCAAACAGCAGGTCCGCCTTATCCTGCTCCGACAGGAAGGGACCGGACATCACCTTGTTGGGGAAGCTCATGCTCTTGCGGTCACTGAGGGTGCCGCCCACAATGGTCCGGCAGATGGCCTCAGAGCCCTCCAGCTTCTCCACCTCAAACACCACCAGGCCGTTGTTTACCAGAATCCGATCCCCCACGGAAAGGTCCCGGATCAGTCCTGCATAATTCACGGAAACCCTTGTGCTGTCCCCTTGGATCTCCTCGGTGGTGAAGGTGAAGGTCTGACCCTCCTTTACCTCCGCCTTTCCTCCCTGGAAGGTGCGGATCCGGTACTCCGGGCCCTTGGTGTCCAGCATAATGGCAATGGGAAGATTCAGCTTTTCCCGGACCTTCTTCACCAGATCCATCTTCTCCTTCTGCTCGGCATGGGTGCCATGGGAGAAATTCATCCGGGCCACGTTCATACCGGCCAGGCACATCTGGGTCAGAGTCTCCTCATTGGCACTGGCAGGGCCGATGGTGCAGATAATCTTTGTCTTTCGCATAATGGTTCTCCTATTCCCGCCCGGCTATCCGGGCCTATTTCAAATCAAACGAAGCAGCTGCGCGGAAAATCGTTGTTTAACGCGCTGAAAAAGAACTGTCATTGCGAACCAGTCCGCAGACTGGTGTGGCAATCCCCCAACAATTCAGGACGGTTTGTTAGGGCGTTTGTCCGTTTTTCGTACATCCCGGAAGATCCGGGGGATTGCCACGCCAGTGTGCGCACTGGCTCGCAATGACAGCGTTTTATTCAGTGCGCTCTTGTAAACAACAATTTA